>JBLHLI010000065.1:0-9072 GCA_047618765.1 Enterobacterales bacterium
ATACTCTGCCAATGAAAAAGCATCGTTTTATTGGCGTCTGTCCTTTACGTTGTAATGGTTAACAATAGGAGGGGAGAGTTTTTACAATATTAAAACCAAATGTTTAAAAGTACTGACATGGCTAAAACAAGAAGAGAGGCTATGAAGCCCCTCTGCACAATCACTTACATTTATTCACATATTTTATGTACATCTGTTAGCAATTGGTAAATGGCATCAGACATGGCCGTATTTACCGTTGTGTTATGCCCCTCAGTAGAAGCGAATAAGTCAGATCTTGACGAAAATCCTCTAATATTTTTACTGCCTATTAAAGTTTCATCCTGGTAGTAATTGAATTTTACCGCCGCAATACCATTTATGTTTGAGCCTTGAAAATATGTATAAAGTCGAATAAGTTCGGCCTTAATGGTGATTTTCTTACTGGCTTTTATTGGAAACTTCTCATTTATACTAGAGACTACTTGATCTAACCATGGGTCAACCCCGCCTGCTAATAGGGGGGTGAGATGAGATCGACCTATAGTTTGTTTATTTCTTCTTGCGTCAACAATATCATTGAAGTCTATTGCGCACGATAATGCCAAGTGCGGATGAATCAATTTTCCATCACTGTCTTTTGCAACCATGAATTTGTATTCCATCAAAAATTCACCGGTTTCTTCATTAGCATTCTTAGCGGCTAGTAAAGTGTTCGAGAATATGATGGCTGTCATAAAGGTCGACATTAAAATATATAGTTTCATTTTTACAATATCCCTTCTATTTCGCTACACAATTGTTATTTAAAGGTTGCCCAGGCTGATTAGCATCAAGTGCATCTTCTTCAACATAAAATAATTCTCTGTCGAGGGTTCGCAACACTAGTCTACCATTTTCACTTTTTATAACATGAGCATTGCGGCTGCTCATGCTTAATAACGGGAGGTACAAGTAAGCATATACATTTTTTGCGCAGGACTCATCATTGCCTACCTGAAGATCGTAAGACATTAATTCAGTATTGTTTGCAATACTTTCCTTTATCTTACGTTTATACAGTTCTGCATTTGATGCGGCCCATAATGCGATTGAGTTTGCACCACCGCTACCGACAACATTTGACTGATAATTATATGTATTACGATAAATAGGCTCTGAAGGAGCATCCAAATACTTTAAGGATTTTTTAGGTAGTACATATAATGATGCTGTAGTTTGTGTGTGAATTTGTTTGAAATCTTCTATGAACTTGTAGTGATGGGATAAAGATAATAATGCTTCATTTTCTTTTAAGGCGCGAACTCTTGAGTCTAAATTGGCTTGGTTTAATAGAACCACTTCTACCGAGACTTCTTTATTTTTTAGTGAGAATATTTTATTAACTAAATCATTATAAGGTGATGCAACCATACCCCGATAATCCCAAGCCTCAATTTCAGAATATAATGGACTGATAATAGCCTGATTTTCAACATGGCTTCTTGTTTTGATTGTTGAATCAAGAAGCCCAGAAAATAATTTCACAGTTAGGGAGTCATCTAGATGTTTAACATTAGCCTCTGCCAGAATTTCATCCTGAATAACCAGGTTATATAATTCGACAGTAGCAATTGCATTCCTTTTATCTTCGTTTAAAAAAGTTTGTGCAGGTCCTGTCCCACAAGCCTGAAGAACAGATGCTATAAATAGCAGAGCCAGTAGTCCTTTGAGTTTCATCAAAATTCCCCTAAATATGTCATGTTAGTATGCATGGATCAAAGACTGAAAGCCGCTATAATACAGATACATAGCGGATAAGCAATAATAGTATTATTCTAGCGTAGTAAAAATCACCAAGCTGAGACTAAAAAATAGATAAAAAAGCTAATGCTGCTGTTTCTGCATGTAATATTCTAGCCCTATAAGGCTGCCTGCTGATGTTTTTTAAAGAAACATGCTCTAAAGTAGAAAAACAGGGTAGTGGTGTTTGAAATTTATGGTTTTTTCGTTAGTGCCTGTTATTTAAGTTTCTTTCACTGTAGATATTGGCTTATTATTGGACAGTATGAAAGAGGCAAGGCCAGATATAAATAAGATACTTAAGCCAATTAAGCTTAAGATATCGGGCCAGCTATCAAACACCACGATACTAAAAAATGTTGCAGCAATAAGTTGTGTATATACAAATGGAGCAACGACACTGGCGGGTAGCTTTCTATTCGCTTCAATAATAATAAGATTGCCAAATGCCGATGCTAAGGCGCTGATTAGTAATAAGCCACTAATATGTAAATTAAATTCAGGTATAGCGGCAATACCTAAGGGCGCTAAAACAATACTACCGCTAAACAGGGTGGTTAGAAGAATAAAACGTGGTCTAAAAGAACCCGCTAGCCAGCGGTTAGTGACTAAAAAACAGCCATAAAAACAACCTGAAAGTGCAGCAAGTCCCATTCCTTGTGTCATGCCAAAGCCGGGTTTAATAACCATTAAAGCTCCTGCAAAGCCAATTAATAGCAATGTTGAGCGCAGTAAAGTTATTTCTTCTTTGAGTACTAATGCCGCTAAAAAATACGAAATAATAGGACCTATAAAAAAAGCACCAAATACATTGGCGATAGATTCTGTTTCAACTGCTTTTAAAATAAGCGTAACTGCACATAAAAATAGTCCAGCACGCAATAATAGTCGCCAATTAAACGTTAGAGAAACTTCAGACAGCTTAATTCCACTTAAGGGTAAGATGACTAAGAATCCCATAAATAACCTACTCCAGGCGACAAATAGAGGTGAGACACCGGCTTGCATTAGGAGCTTGCCAGCAGTGTCACCTAGCGGAATAAGAGTCATCCCGAGTAAAATCATGATGATCAGCAGTACTTTATCTTTCGTCATTATTTTGTATCTATGGATTTTTTATCTCTAGTAAGGGTTAAATGAGGCGGTGACAAATAAAAATTGTTAGTATTTTCCATCGACCTATTATAGTTTACCTTTAGTTTTATAGTCTTTATCTAGGGCGGGACACGACTCTTAAATTCGATTATTCTTACGCAATTAGAGTGCCGAAGAGCCCCATAGCTTACTGTATTCTTCACAATAAAAGACCAAAGATTTATATTGGCTAATATCGATGTTAGCGGGTATATCGATACGCGCTTTACCTTCAAAGTCACTAATTAATTTAATGAAAATGCTACCTTCGGCAGCATTTTCACCTGTTATATCTGAAGGTGATTTTGGTGATAAATATATTTTAACGTCTGGCCCTTTTTTCGCCTTAAAATTGTCGGCTAGATCAATAAATTGTTTTTCTGCTGATGTTACGATTTTCCAATCGCCCTCTACCGATGGCTTTCCCCAAGATGAAAAACTTGCTGTTAATTGACCGCTAGCTATAACAGCATCTACAGCAAAAACAGATGGTATGCTGCCAAATAAAGCAAAGCAGAGAGTGAAAGAGATAATAATTTTTTTCATGGCTTGTTTCCTGTTTTTGTTAGTGGCTTATATAGAGGGTATCTTGAAGGAATAGTTCATTAAAATATAGGGTTAGATACAACTTAATAGTAGTAAGTAAGTTAGTATTACAACATACACTAAAACTTATATCTTGCCCTACTTATTGTTTAGTACAAATAGTCCTAAAGGTAAGATTAATTCGCGGTGTAATAATTTTTTTCGTCGGCGGTAATCGGTGTTGCCAAAACGTTTGTGTTTCGCCAGTCATCAATAATATACTGCCATGCTCTAATACGACAGATACCGTCTCTTTACTTTGTTTATGTTTAAACGAAAATTTTCTCTCGGCACCAAAACTTAACGACGCAATTGAACCATTTTTTTTCAAGTTTTTTTCACCGTCACTATGCCAAGCCATACCTTCGTTACCATCATGGTAAAGATTCAACAAACAAGAATTAAACGTCTCGCCAAGTGTGCTTTCCGTCATCGCCTTGAGTGCAAGCAGTTCTTTAGTCCAAGGCAGAGCATGCTTGGTTGTATTAGAATAGGTATAAGCAAAAGGCTTTTCGGCATACCATGCGATCTTGCGTTTGGTAATGATACGCTTGCCCATAATGACCGCTTCATCATTACGCCATTCAATAGACGCTAACAAACGCGAAAAATAATGATCTGCAGAAGAGATTGGTACTGTAACACCATAATACTTAGCGGTGCCATTACAGGGTAACAAATTCTCAGGCGAATTTATTGCGCCTCTAAATAAATCCATTATTATATCCATCCTTTATTCAATGTCTGCGAGGTCTAAGTTTTGGCTTATGGCTTCTAGTTTAGATGTAAGGCATAAGTTATTCTGGACAGAAAAATGACTCGGATCTATACTAACATCCTGTTGTAGAGTAACGCCACACCATGTAAAAAAACTAAGCCACGACTCGTCCTAAAAAAATTTACTCTGTATCTCTGGCACTCCCTACCGTCATACTATTTCACATTGAACGTTTTTTAGGTGCCTGTCATTTATTTTTTACTTTATATTTTAAATTTAGTTTTATTGTCTAGAAAATACCGTTCAAACTCTTTCACAGGTATTGGGCGACTAATTAAATAGCCCTGTAAATAATCACACCCTTCATCCCTTAGCCAATCATATTGATGCTTCGTCTCTACACCTTCCGCCACAGTTTTAACATTTAATGTTTTTGCCATGGCGACAATAGTTTCCAATACTGCCTTCGAAGGTTTGGGGCCTGAAATAAAAGATTGGTCAATTTTTAAAACATCAATAGGTAATTGCGTTAAATAAGATAATGATGAGTAACCTGTTCCAAAATCATCAATACAGATGATAATTCCTCGCTCTTGAATCCGTGTTAACACGGATATTGTGTTATCTATAGAGTGGAGTAAAACGCTTTCAGTGATTTCTAATTCCATTAGTTGTGGGTTAACTTGGTACTTATCGATTATGGAAAATAGTCGATCGACAAAATCAGGCTGCTGTAATTGTTTTGCAGAAATGTTAATCGCGACCGAAACACCTCCGTGAGTAATGTCCCATTGCTTAATTTGGTAGCAAGCGCTATCAAGTACCCAGTAACCTAAATCGATAATTTGGTTGCTTTCTTCGGCAATATTAATCACTTGTTCGGTATTGTGGCTTTCTGGATTTTCGTGCCATCGGAACAAAGCTTCGCATCCCGCGAGTTCTTGCGTGTGGCCATCTATCTTAGGTTGAAAGTACAATTCGAACTTATTGTTTTTTAAACTCTTATCCAATGCGGCTTCAATTCTTAACCGTGATTCGGCGCGTTGACTTAATTCCTTTGCAAAGAAATGCCAGTGTTGGTTAGATACTTTGGCTTCATGCATCGCTAAATCGGCGCATTTCATTAAGCTGTTTATATCATCTGCGTCTATTGGGCATACCGAAACCCCAATGCTTGCTGATATTTTCACCTCATGTTTTTGCAGGAAAAAAGGCTCTAATAACGCGTCAGTGATTCGCTGGACTGTTTGCAGAATTTCACTCACATCATGAATATCTTCTAGTATCACTAAAAACTCATCGCCCCCCAACCGGCCAACTGAGTCATTATTGAGTAACACACTGCTTAAACGATTAGCCGCTGAGACCAGTAGCATGTCACCAATATTATGGCCTAGCGAGTCATTAATATGTTTGAAACGATCAAGATCCATAAACAAAACAGCGACTAATGTCTCTGTACGATTTGACGCTGTAATGGCTCGGGTAAGTCGATCAGTAATCAGGCTACGGTTGGGCTTATTGGTTAATGGATCTCGTGTTGCTAAGTGGCGAAATTGTTGCTGACTGAGGGCTAAGCGCGAGAAAATGTCGCGTGTGTGCGATAGGAGTTGTCCTAATTCATTGCATTGTCCATAAGGCAGGTCAGGTAAGTACGCGTCTTCTGGTTTGTCCGGGTCGATATCTGCAATAGCGTTAGTGATCCGTCGTAATGGCGAAGTGACCAGCCAGGCAGATAACCATAAGAGCAGGAGTGCAATGGAGATGGCCTGAAGCAAGCCTGCAAGAAGCACAGTCGAGGCCATGATTAGAAATTGATGGCTTATAGTAGCGGGTTCAATTGTAACCAACAGGGTGCCGACGACGCGTGTTTTATTGCCAACGTTGATATCTAAAGACCGCGCTCTCGTGAGGTCATCGCCAATAAAGGTACGACTAAACCAATAAAGAAAGTCACTCCCATCTACATGCACACGTTTTTTTTGGGCAAGGATGGCATTATTGTCATCTGCTAATGATGCACTCTGAACGCCACTCAAGGAAAGTATACTGTTAATAACTTGGTCGGCAAGCTCTTTATCTAAATTCCATACGGCGGAAGTTGCCCCGCCTTCAGTTACAGTAATTATTTCTTCGGCTAATTTATAGGCATTGAGGCGCTGTTCTGAGAGATTGAAACTAAGGTATACACTAGCGATTATCAATCCAATAACAATGCTGGCAAAGAGAACCAGCAATGCTTGCGTTGGTCCGATGGGCTTATTAAATAAAACATTAAAAAGCGTCAAGTGTAGCTCGGTTTAGTGGGTTTTAATGTCGGCATACTTAAATACCAGTAACAAGAATTTGATCAATGAAAAAGCCTCTTTTGCCATCACTTGATGTCCTGTTTATTATATGCTTTTTTACTGACTATTTTAGGGTGTTACTCAGGTGCTAGGCTTGTTTAGAACGATAAAGGCGTAAGCCTTATTTTTCTGCAATTTTTGCAATATTGTTAAAAAGGGGCTCTCTTATGTGATTTTGCCATCGCCACGTTTAATAACTTGGCGTTATTTAAACTGTATATCTGTTATCGTTCTGCTTTAGTCGGCAGTTAATCATTAATTGCAGTGTCCTTTGGCGAGAAATTTGCATGAATTATATTTTTTGTCAAGCGCTCTGAAAGCTGCACTTGCGAATTGAATCGAAGAATTAGTATGAGGAGTGTAAAATGTCTTATTTAAGACCACTTATTCAAATACTTGCCTTGACCATATCTTTTATAAACTTCTTATATGTTCAGCATACCTTAAAAATAACCTTAGTTGAAGACCCTTGGCCGCCATATGTCACCGGAAAATTAGGTGCTGAAGCCGATGGTGGGGTAGTGATCGATTTATATAAAGAACTTTTTAAGCGAATAGAAGATGTAGAAGTCACGTATCAATGACTTCCCTGGAAACGTGCCTTAGTTGATGTTGAAAATGGAAAAAAAGACGGAGTTATTGCTTTATTCAAAACACCAGAACGAATGGAGGTTATGGATTTTACACAGCCCATTTTTACGGGTCGAACATTATTGTGGTACTCCAAAAAAAAATATCCAAAGGGTATTGGCTGGAATTCAATAGAAGACCTCATTCCGTATAAAATAGTCATGTTGCAACACTCTGCAATGGGACAACCGCTTATAGATAAGCAAAAAAATGGCGTGCCTTTAGTCATTTATGGCGTTGAATCTCATGTCAAACAATTTCAGATGATATTGCATCCTGACAGATACGATATTGCACCACTAACTGAAATAGTGGGTTACCATTTTCTTCGAAAATATGGATGGGAAGAACAAATTGCCTCAATGGCAAAGCCATTAAGTAGTGAAGACCAATATTATATGGCCTTTTCAAAAAAATCACCTGCCAGAAAATTAATTCCAAAAATTAATGCTGTAATTGAAGAAATGAAAAAAAGCGGTTTGATCGATAACCTCATACAAAGTAAAAAGAAACCAAAAAAGATAGGGTTAATAAGATAAACAAGCAGTTGAGTATGATAACTGGCGCCACTGCGACCAAAAATACTTGGCCATAAACTTAAGCCAAGCAGACAAAGACAACTTTGCTACGTGCGGTCATGGTAATACAAAATACACGATGCCTTTCGCTAAAAGTACCAAATTTGACCAGCTGCGAATTAGTAGCGTTTCAAGAGGCCAGAAAAATATGCTCTGAACATTGATTCAACTGCTGCTTGAGGGGAGAATAAGCCGTAGAACATAGTTGCTATCAATGTTCCAAAGGTCAACATTACCCACTGTGTGTTTTTGATTGTAAAATTTATTTGCATGCTCTTGGTAGTGTTAAATAGATAGGTGCTGCGAGACATGCCTCATCGACCACTCGGCTTCTTGCTTTGCTTAGAATTACGTCTAGCGGCCCCCCGTTTTAGCAACAGTGCGATTGCGAGGACAACCAGAAAGCAACCAGGCAGCCAGTGCCAGCCGATATGTTGTGGCTGTCCAATCATCAGCAGTAGCATTGATGCGAAGGGCACTAGATAGCTGTAAGCCGTGACCGCAGCCGGTGTCAGAACCGCAGTAGCTCGTTGTGTTAACCAAAAAGTGATGCCACTGGAAAATACACCTAAATAGATAAGCACTAACGCATCCATGAGGGTGATGGTCTCCAGCTGCCGTGGCATTTCGGTGATCAATCCAAGCAAGCCAATCAGCACACTACCCGTTAGTAGGCTCCAGAACGTGCGTACCTCTGCGCGCTGCGACAGCCACCCTCGATTTAAGCCGAACTTGCTTAACACTGGGTATAGTGCCGATGCTACGCAACCGATAAAGAACACAGCCTCAGCGATACCGAACTGGAGTTCAGCGAACTGACCACCAGTCTCTGCCCAGGCCAACCCTAGTGCGCCGACCGCGCCTAGTATTAGGATTCCCAATATCTGCAAGGCACGTTGCTCGACGCCAAAGAGTCGACCGAGGTAATAGGCCAGCAACGGGACGCTGACATAGAGGCTGGCCATTGATAATGCGCTGGTGCGATGAGCGGCCCAGAACATCGTGCCAAAAAAACCAGCGAGACTTAGCCCCATGAGCGCATATAGTGCCAGACCGCGTAGACTGGGACTGTGATCGTGTGTGCGCCAGACCCATGGCCAAACCGCCAGGGCAGCAATAGCGAAACGGATTGCCGTTAACAATAGTGGTGGTAGTCCTTCGCTCATCATTCCCACGGCTGGGAACGACATCCCCACGATCAACGCCCAGAGCAGCATGCCAGAGTGCGCGCGCCTTACATCATCCCGCTCCTTAGCTATCGATGCCTGCTCCGGTGCCATAAAAAGTGTCCGCTTCATATTAATTTCATTCAGTTTAC
>JBLHLI010000066.1:0-9049 GCA_047618765.1 Enterobacterales bacterium
CGGTGAAACTGAAAGTTGGAAAAATTTATCTAATTTCAAGCGTTGTATACAGGCATTTCCATTGGTTATAGCTACCATTGGAAATCGTTTAGCCAATGTTGTCAAGACGTGGTTCGCCTCTGGAAACAAGGTGATATCTTGACGAGCTAGCCAAAACACCTCAAAAGCCTGATCTTCCATGGCTGAGTTAATGTTATAGCCAGCGGCTACTAGTGTTGCTGTAATATGAAGACGACGGATGACATTTAGATCCACTATCTGTGGATGCTCTTGTCTAATAGTTATTGCAGAATTTACAAAACGATCAAAGGTAAAAATATCAGAAACCTTGGGATAATTGTCTTCTAAATATGAATATAGCAACTGATAGGCTTTGCTTATCACAGGTTTATTATCGTAGAGAGTATCATCAAGGTCGAAACTAAGCGCTTTAATGTTAATAATTTTATTGCCAGGTTGGCGTGACTGGGGTGACATCATTATTTAGGCTTCTTTTTATGCGCTCTTGGATGGGCGTCATCATAAATTTTGGCAAGATGCTGAAAGTCTAAATGGGTATATATTTGAGTTGTTGATAAATTAGCATGACCAAGTAATTCTTGCACTGCTCGAAGATCACCTGAAGATTCAAGCATATGGGTTGCAAAGGAGTGGCGTATCTTATGGGGATGAACAGGCGTTGATAATCCTAAGCGTTTTCCCCAATACTTTAAACGAGCTTGAATCGAGCGATGGCTAAGTCGAGAACCCCTTTGACTTACAAAAACAGCAGATTCTTCAATATTGGCTATAGTCTCTCGTTCTTTTAACCAATTTTTTATTGCAGCTAGAGCCTTACTGCCTACTGGTGCTCGTCTAGTTTTGTTACCTTTGCCGATAACTTGAACTGCAGTATCGGAAAAATCTATATCAAAGAGATCAAGGTTAGCTAATTCGGCTAGTCTAAGGCCACTGCTGTATAGCAGTTCAAGAATGGCGTGGTCACGAATTTCAAGTGCAGTCTCTCTTGGCATCCCATCTAAAAGTTTAAAAATTTCATCAATTTCAATGTCGCGGGGTAATTTTCGTGCCATTTTGGGAGCATTAAGACTGTCTAGTGGATTAGCTTCGGCTTGCTTCTCTCTGATCAGATAATTATAAAGACCTCTTAAGGCTGATAGTCTTTGATGAATGCTTCGGGGAGATAATCCACCTCGGTGCCACTTTGCTATTAATGCTCTAAAATGATGAACATCTAATCGTTGCCATCCGTTTTTAGTATCTTCTAAACAATCATTTAATGTGGTCGTCAGCTGTCTTTGATAACTTTTAATAGTATGGGGTGAATAGTTTTTCTCTCGATGCAAATGCTCCAGATATTGATCGATTTGTTTGTCTGGAGCCGGCAATTTATTATCCTATTGTGTAAAACGGTAAAGCATTCTGCTTAACATATCAGAAATTAACAGTAAAAAGAGGTCGCCCATTTCAGGATCAAAATGTGTTTGGTCTTCACTACCTAAGACTAATATCCCAAGCTCTCCATTAACACCAAGTGGTAATAAGGCAGCAGATTTAACATTAGTGTGATCATCAAACAAGCATTCTGTTTCTGAAGACTTTAATCGGCCGCAAATAGCTTGTTGTTTAGGAAAATTATCGCCAAGTGCATTTCTAATACTTTGCATATCAGTAGTCGATTGACTAAATTTACCAGCATCAAGATGTAGATTGCGATAATGAATATCAAATAGCACTGATAATTGCTCAAACAGTAGCTCAGTCAATTGTTCGACAGTATTTGCAGGGATAAGCTGTAGAGTTAAGGTAATGGTTTGCTGTAATAGATGCTGATTATCTTGAGCGTTTCTAATGACGTCTTGCATTTCTTGCTCATTGTCTTTGTTGTGTTGACGAAGATTTTTCATTTGTCTTTCGACAAGCGAAATGGAACCGTCAGCCTTGTCGCTAAGATCCATCATTAACATGATGTCAGAATGATGTTGAAAAAAGTCTTTATGCTCCTTCAAGTAATGGGCAACGTCATCAGCCGTTATTTCTTTATTGTTATTAGCGACAGCTTGAGATTCAGTCATAGGTTTATTTGTCCTCGATATACAATGGTAGAGGGGCCGGTCATCGATACCGACTTGGTATTACCGCCCCAACGAATAAATAAATGTCCACCTGGAAGGTCGACGCGAATATTGTCATCACATAAATCAGCTTGTCGAGTTGCCACCATCGCAGCGCAGGCACCACTACCACAGGCCAGTGTTTCGCCACTGCCGCGTTCAAAAACTCTAATTTTAATTCGCTTTCTGTCGATGACTTGAATGAAGCCTACATTGGTTTGTTCAGGAAAATCTTGGTGCTGAGCAATCATTGGTCCTAGTTTTTCAACAGGGGCAATATCAACGTCATCGACAAAAATAAGAGCGTGGGGATTCCCCATGGATAAACTCGACAACTGAAATGTCCCTAATTCTGTATCAAAAGAATAGTGATCTTCTTTTATATCTCGATTTAAAGGAATTTTGCTTGGTTCAAACATTGGAGCACCCATTTGAACGGTGATAAGACCAGAGTTTTCAAATTGCATGCGCACTTTACCGGTAATGGTTGTCCCAATGATTTTATTTTTCCAAGTCAGTTGTTGTTCACGAATGAAACGACTGAGGCAGCGCATGCCATTACCGCATTGCCCAACTTCAGAGCCATCAGCATTAAATATTCTAAAGTGAAAGTCAGAGTCAGGATCTTGGGGTGGTTCGACGGTAAGTAATTGATCAAACCCAATGCCTTTATTTCTATCGGCTAGGTTTTTAATTTGTTCAGTGTTAAAACTAAAGTCCTGAGTAATTAAATCCACCATCATAAAGTCATTTCCTAGACCATGCATTTTAGTAAATGCTACTTTCATTGGTCGCTCTCTTTTTCTATAGATGATTCTTCTAGTGACTTAGTGCTTGAGTTTATCGGTTTCTTTGCAGCTTGTTTCTTATAGGCTTGATCGATTTCAAGGCTACTATTTTCAGCATGTCGCAAGGCCCCTTTTTGGCCACAGCCTGAAAGTAAGCTGCTTAAGAGGATAATTAAAATAATAGTGTTCAATTTAATCATGGTTGATTTTAAGCGATACAGTGATTTTTATTATGGTGAAGTATAACAGGATAAATATCATATCCTAGGATAGGATTGTGCCAAGAGAGTAAAATTGTGTCAATATAGGGTACTTAAACCTTAATTATTCAGTAGAAGTCGAAAATGGAAGAAAGTAAATTTAACCAATACATTGATGAAACACTATTAGCGATTGAAGAAGCTATTGATGAAATGTCCCTAGATATCGATTATGACACGATAGCGGGCATTTTGACGTTGGAATTTCCCAATCAAACAAAGATTATAATTAACCGCCAAGCTGCCAATAGCCAATTATGGGTTGCTGCTCGTTCAGGTGGCTTTCATCTTGATTTTATTGATGAGCAGTGGTTTTGTAAAAAAGAAGATTGCAACCTTCAAGCATTACTCGATAGATTGTGCTCTGATCAGGCAGGATCAGCAGTAGAGCTAAATTTAGAACTATTATTTTAAGCCTCTTTATACCCTTTCTACTTCAAGATGCAGTGTTCAGCTAGAAAGTCTGAACAGGGCAGAAATTGCAGGAAATGATTAGTTTTTATGGAGTTCTTCGAATAGAGCCGCTTCTAGATTCTTTTTAATCTCAAGATACTGGCAAATGACTTGGCGATTTTTTGGCGCAAAAGCTGAAATATCTAAATCGGTGATATAGGCAGGATAGCGTTTCTTTTCATTTCTAAAACGTAGAATTTGTTTTGCCACAGCGGATAATAACTGGTCACCATATTCGAGAGGTGAAAATTCAATATCATTGCAGTAATAGGTGTAAAGAGGTTTGTCATGCTGATTTTCTGATGCGATTACTTGAATATTAGAATAACGGGCTAGAGTCGATTCATCGATCATTAGCCTTTCTCTCACCTTCCAAGCTAACGTTGTGCCTCTGCTTTTAGTTAATTGGTAAAGGCGAGGCGTTTTTGTAACGGCTAGTCCCGCCATAGCTCCCTGTCTGAAGATAACCGATTGCAAAAATCGACTGTAGGGATTTAACAGGGTCAGATGATCATGAAATTGTTGCTGCTGATAAAACATTGTACCAGTTTCATCTAATACCCAAACCTCGGCAATATCGTCTTTAATATAATAAAAAAGTTGGATTTCATTAATTTTATTAAGGCTAAATATTTTACTGAGAGGCGTATCGACCAAACTGTTTCTATCGATGTTTAAAGGTGAATATTCTTTACAGGCTGAGGCCAGTTGGCGATACATTTGTTTTTGGCTGGATAATACTTGCCATTCTATTTGCTCATCTGACATTTCAAATAATACATACTGATTAGACATGGTAAATAAATATCTGCGTTTAGCATACTGCTGGTTGGTATACCAAGCATCAGTAATATCGTCCCAAAGTTCATTAACCCGTCGAACAATAGACTCTGATCTTGTTTTGCAATAACTCTGTACAACGAGAGCAGGTTTGTCTTTTTTATTCACTGGCAAGTCTTGTAACCAAGCACTTAATGCGTAGATTAAGGACAGTTCAGTTTTATAACTAGAATGTAAAATTTCACCCCAACTATTTAGGTTTAACATTTCAAAGTTTACTGCAAGATTAAGATGCTGATTACCAAAATCCAAGGCATCGGTTTTATTGCTGATTAACTGTAAACCTCGTCGAGTGAGTTCAGCCATGGGATCAGTTCCAAGATTAATAATGACTAAACTGAAGAGATTGCGAGCAGGACTTTTGAATGCATCATCATTGGGAATTCTGACATCAACAGGAAAACGCTGAATTATTCCATTACAAACCTGTTTAAGTTCTTTAATTTCTAGAGGGTTATCGCCTTGATTTAATTGTAATTTAGTTGTTTTATTTAACAGCCCATTAAGATATGCCCAACTGATTAGCTCGATAAGATTTTCACTACGCTTTATTGAACTGTGATAACTAGATTCTTTGAGTTCAACCTGATCTTTAAATAATAACCAGCTAGATATGTTGGAGCTTGATTCTTGATGCTGAAAAGTTAAAAACTCTTCATATAAGTTAGGTGCAATTCCAGGATTTACAAATTCTACTTTACCCGAACGCCGCTCGAAAGCTGCATAGAGCTTTCTGCCAAGAAGATTAATATCTTGTTGGCTAATCCTACTTAAGGAGCTTTGGTTACGAGCAAAGTTTGATAGGAATTTATAACAATTAGTAATTTCTTGAACGAGCTTTCTACGTTCAGAGACAACTCGGATAACTTTCCATGTTTTTCTAGAATCAAGTTGAAGTAGTTGATCTTGCTCCCAACTCCATTGTCGAATAAGTTCAGTGATCAACTCTCGTCGCCAACCAATAGCAGCCCTAATAGGTGTAATACTTACCTTGATACTCACCTTGATGTAAAAACAGCGACGGATTAGTTCTAGTCGTTCAAATTCCATTCTATCTTGCAGATATGACTCAACCTTTCGATAAACCATAAGGTAAGGGTCGATTTGGTTTGCCCCAACATCTTCATCATAAACTAACTGTTTAAAATCCTGGCATAGTGGAGAGACATCTGGATGCATACTTGCATAAACTTCCATCAAAGCAATTTTAAGAACGGATTTATAGGGTGAATCAATACCTTTATACACTTGCCAAAGGGCTGCTCCAAAAAATTCATTAGCAGGAATTTCTGGAATGGGGCCAAAGTCGATCCAATCGGTTGCCCGGAGATAACGTTTTTTAAGTAGTTGTTCGGAGTATTCTTTATAGTTGTTATTCTCAGCAACAGGAACCATCCACCAAAGGGGATATCGACCTGCTAATAAAATAGCAGTTCTATAAAACTCATCTAGTAACATGAAGTGCTGACTACTACCTGCTCCTTCTTTGTCCATAGGAGATGAATGTTGGCGACGGAAATAATCTTCATCCATAGGAAAGAAATGTGCTTCTAGACCTAAAGGTTTAGCCCATTGGGTGATGAGTGTTAATTTTTTCTGCAGTAGAGCTAAACTTTCTTTATCAAGTCCTTTTCTGTGACAAACCCATATATCTAGATCGCTTTCACCCGAATGGCCAATGGTACCAGCTGAACCCATAATGAAAATGGAAAGAATTTCTCTGCGCATCTGGGCTCGTTTTTTAAGGGTAAAACTTTTTGCAATACGCTTAACGGCCCTGATAGCAATTTTTCCAGGTGTGTAATCTGATATTCCACAAGGTACATCTTTATTAACATAACCAGGCAAAATAGGATGGTTTTCATGGATCGCCAAAGTGATTACATCTGAAAAGTCACGTTGATGATCTGGAATACTTTTACGCATACGCTGTAGGCGTTGCTTGTTCAGGCGAACAAAACGTTTTTTAATATCAGCCATCTTTTTGCGGTCGAGACCCTTTTCCATGTCATCGTCAAAATCTAGCCGATCTTCAAGTTCCATATTAAAACGCCATATTTAGTAAAAAGCAGTAAAAAGTAGTAAAAAATTAACATCAAGATTGAGTTATAGCATATACCGAAACATTGATTTGGTATAGTCCTGTTAGCTAACTGGTTAACAGCTTTTTGGGTAGTTTTGAGAGAACATAATATGCTTGTCATACTTGCATGTTAGGAAGAATCCGTGAACACTAACCCCATGAGAACAAATTATATGAATATTGCACAAAGTAACAATGATAAAAATGGGTTTTTTCTTCCCGACTTTTGTCATACACGATCAGTATTTATGGTTATCTTGGTCTCGGAGTTGTTAGCTCTAATTTTAACTCTTGTTCGATTTCAAAGTGATATATTTTGGCTGCAATTAGGTAAATATTCTTTAATTATTCAATGGATTGCTTTGTTAAGCACTGCGATGCTTTGTCTTTCTAGACCTGTATTAAGACGCCTGAGCGATCTTCATTCAGGGATAATAAGTTATATGTTAGTACTTATGGTCACACTTCTGGTGACTGTTGGTGCAATTCTAGTGGAAAATTGGATGCAAAATGGTCCTGCCATCAATCTATTAGAGCATCCTGGATTATTCGGTAATCTGTTAGTTTCAGCTATTTTAAGTGCAGTGATGTTGCGCTTTTTCTACTTACAGGCTCAATATCGACGTCGTATCGTTATTGCTGCCGATGCAAAGCTAGAAGCGCTTCAAGCTAGAATCCATCCACACTTTTTATTCAATAGCATGAATATTATTGCTGGATTAATACCGATTAATCCGGTTTTAGCCGAGCGGGTGATAGAGGATCTTTCAGATTTATTCCGTGCAAGTTTAGCCGAACACCGGAGTCAGGTTAGTTTGCAATCAGAAATTGACTTATGTAAACGCTACCTCGGTATTGAGCAACTAAGACTCGGTGACCGCTTACAATCAAAATGGCGGCTTCCTGAGAATATCGATTCTGTCAGTATTCCACCTTTAACATTGCAGCCTTTGATTGAAAATGCCATTTATCATGGTATACAACCACTCATAGATGGTGGTGTTGTCAGCATCGATGTTGATATAGTAAAAGATAGTTGCCTTATAAGAATTGAAAATCCACTAGTGTCAGCACCGAGTTCTAAAACTGCGACCGATGGAAATAAAATGGCTTTAAATAATGTCAGGGAACGATTAGACATGCTCTATCAAGATAAGGCGAGCCTTGATATGCAGATTGATAATGAGAAATGTGTTGTTGTGATTACCCTACCTTTGATTACGTTACCGATACAGACTAATGATGGTGTGGTTTAATGATTAATATTTTAATCGTTGATGATGAACCGCTTGCAAGGCAGAGGCTGATACATCTTTTAAAGTCATTAGAAAATTGTAAGGTAATCGGAGAAGCTGTTAATGGCCATGATGCCCTTGATAAGACTCAGCAACTTAAACCTGAGCTGATCCTCATGGATATAAGAATGCCTGGTATGGATGGATTAGAAGCTGCGCGTCATATCGGTTTAATGGAAAATCCTCCTTCGATCATTTTCACTACGGCCTATAATGAATATGCATTAGAAGCTTTTGATGTTCATGCTATTGGTTATCTGGTTAAGCCTGTGCGTGTTGAAAAATTAGAAAAAGCTATAGCATCTGCTCATCGCCCAGCCCTTGTGCAATTAAGTCATGATGATAATCAAAGCTCAACTTCACAGCGTCAATATATTAGTGCCAGAGTTCGGGGGAATATAGAGTTAGTGGCAGTTGATGATATCTATTATTTTCATGCAGAACATAAATATGTTGATGTACGGCACAAAGGCGGAGAGTTGCTAATTGAAGAGCCTCTTAAAAGTCTTGAGGAAGAGTTTCCAGACATTTTTTTGAGAATTCACAGAAATGCCTTAGTGGCGACTAAATATATTTCGGGTTTTACTAAAAATAAACTTGGCCACTGGCATGTAACCTTTAGAGATATTGAGGGCTCACTAGAAGTTAGCCGTCGACATACTGCTCAAGTTAGAAAGGTCATAAAAAAGTTGTAGAAGCCTGAGATATGTCTTTCGATCATATAGTACAATAGAGCAAGCCAATAATATTATTACCAGTCAGGAAGAAAATAAGCAATGTCACAAACCTTAACAATAGCCACTCGTAAAAGTCTTTTAGCCCTATGGCAAGCGAACTTCGTTAAACATGCTCTTGAACAAGCTTTTCAAGAAACAGATAACCCATTAAGGGTCGAATTATTACCACTATCTACAAAAGGTGACCGTATTTTGGATACTCCTTTAGCAAAAGTTGGTGGCAAGGGACTCTTTGTTAAAGAACTTGAAGTAGCATTATTAGAAGGGCGTGCAGATATCGCTGTGCACTCCATGAAAGATGTACCTATGGAACTTCCAGAGGGGTTAGGGTTAAACGTTATAGCCCAAAGGGAAGATCCGAGGGATGCATTTGTTAGTAATCACTACAGCACAATCGAAACATTACCCACTGGAGCGATAGTTGGTACTTCAAGTTTACGGCGTCAAAGTCAATTAAAGGCCTTAAGACCCGATCTAAA
>JBLHLI010000067.1:0-9035 GCA_047618765.1 Enterobacterales bacterium
AAAGCCTAATAAAACTAAAGTCTACTAACACTAAGTTTATAATACGGCCTTTATGGAGTCTGCTACATAATCAAGGCAGTGAGTATTTAAGCCTGCAACATTAATACGACTCGAATCAGCCATATAAATAGCATATTCATCGCGTAGTCTATGTACTTGAGCTTTAGTAATTCCTAAATAAGTGAACATGCCTTTTTGTGCAGTGATAAAACTAAAATCTTTCTCAATATCTTTTTGTTGTATGCACTGCAGAAGACCTTCTCTTAACGATTTTACTCTTAATGCCATGGCATTGATTTCATTTTCCCACTCTGTTCTAAGTGCAGCATCGTGTAAAACTAAATCAACTAAGTAACCTCCATAAGCAGGAGACATTGAATAACTGGCTCGAGCAGCATCTTGCACATGTGTTATAACGGTATTTGCCTGATCCGCATTTTTAGTTTGTACTAACAATGAACCAGTGCGTTCTCGGTATAAACCAAAATTCTTAGAACAAGACGTGGCGATGAGCATCTCATCAACATTCTCAGATAATAGTCTGAGGCCCTTCACATCTTCATCAAGACCATCACCAAGCCCTTGATAGGCTACATCAACAAAAGGAATGAAACCTTGTTTGACGGCACGCTCAGTGACTCTTTGCCATTGTTCATAGGTTAGGTCAGCGCCAGTAGGGTTATGGCAACAACCATGAATAAGTACAATATCTGTTGGTCCTAGTTTAGCGAGAGTTGCATCCATTGCCTCGAAATCAACAGCACCTGTTTTGCTATCAAAATAAGGGTAGGTGGCAAGCTTAAGTCCTGCAGACTTTAGTAGTGGAACATGATTGGCCCAAGTAGGGTCACTCAACCAAACTGTTAGGTCACCTTTCATACGCATCAGTAGTTCAGCACCAATCCGCAGAGCACCACAACCACCTGGAGTTTGTAGTCCTGCAACGCGATTGTCTGCTAAAGCCGATGAAGTATTTGATAAAACCAGCTTTTTTATACCTTCAACAAAACCTGGTACACCACCAGGTGAGATATAGGTTTTAGTGTCTTCTGATTCCATATGCAGCATCGTAGCCTTTTTAATCGCTGACATGATGGGGGTGTGACCTGTTTCATCACGATATACACCAACGCCTAAATCGACTTTAGTTGAGCGAGGATCATTTTTAAAAGCAGTTATTAGGCCTAATAATGGATCGGCTGGCAAGGCCGTAAGCTGGTCAAACATTGGTAAACTCCACGAATACTAATTTTTACATAGTGCTGTAAATTTTGAGGTTAAATTGTAACGCTAAATTTACTGCCCTTACTAGTAAAATAACGCGTAATTAGCTGATATTTTTAATATTATATTTTATGGATATGTTGCAGCTATAATTAATGTTATTTACTTTAACTAAAGGCTTATTATTACAATAAAGCTGTTTTTGAGCCCTCTAGGTTATAAAATTGGAATATAATTGCTCTCATTTGTCATTTTGGTAGTTGTGAAATTGCATTAATCTTCATATTCTGTAATTATTCATATCAGAAAATAAAAAATTAATAATTAATCACTCAATTTACCTCAAATAGGAGACAGGGATGAAACTTGCCATAGCAGTTATACACGGTATGGGTTCAGAGGATCAGTTTTTTTCCGTAGAATTAAAACATAGAATTACTGAAGAATATGTTAATGAAGAAGAAGGTCGTTTGGAAGATGACCTAATTTTTCAGGAAATTTATTGGGGCGACCTAGTAAAGGACCAACAACAGGAATTTCTAACGAAAGCCAATTATAAGAACGATTTAACATATTTGAATTTACGTGAGCTATTTGTTGACCATCTTGGTGCAGCTTTGGCATACCGAACTTCAATGTATGAAGCAATTCACGAGCGAGTTAAATTGAACTTAGCCAAATTGTGTAGTCATCGTCGTGTAGACCCTGAAAAGACACCTTTAGTTATTCTAGCTCATTCTTTTGGTTCAGTAGTTATGTCTGACTATATCTACGACATGCAAAAGAAACAGGCTGAATCTGCAGAAGGCAACGTTAATGGTACTTCAGGATTTGAGCAATTCAATACACTAGCCGGATTTATCACTTTTGGTACTCCGATGGCATTGTATTCATTACAGCAGGACAGCAGCTTTGAAAAGCCTATCAATATTGTAGGTAGTTCTTTACCTGATAAAATTAAAGAACGAGTGAAGTGGACTAACTACTACGATAAAGATGACATTATCGCTTATCCTCTAAAAGGCATAAACGAGACTTACAACTCATTAGTTGAAGGTGATTATGAAATCAATGTGGGTAGTGCTGCAACCTCATGGAATCCAGCTTGCCACAACGGTTATTGGGAAGATAAAGACTTTTACAAGCCAGTTGCTGCATATTTTTCTGAACTTAGAGCAGAACATACCTTCTGGAAATAATCAAAATATCTATCTTAAGTTAACTATTTAAGATTACGACTTTAAAGCCTGGCATTTGCCGGGCTTTTTTAATTGAGTTTTATTCATGGCAAACGAAAGTATTGAATCAAATTTAGAGCTTATCAAAGATCTTAAAAGTTCTCTTTCTGTGCTGCCTGAAATTCAGCAACTTGAATATATTAAATGGATGAAGCGTATAGAGAAGCGTCTCAGTCAAAAACTACCAGTCGATAAAACCTTAGTTAAATTAAAAACTCAACTAGATGGCCAAACAAAAAGCTTAAAGAAACGATTAAACAATGTACCTAAATTTAGTTTTCCCGAGTTATTGCCGATTTCTAAGCATGTTGAAGAACTAAAGAAAGCCATCAATGAAAATCAGGTAATTATTGTTGCAGGTGAGACCGGATCAGGTAAGACAACTCAATTACCGAAAATCTGTCTTGCTATGGGAAGAGGTATAGAGGGGCAAATTGGACACACTCAGCCTCGTCGATTAGCAGCAAGAACAGTGGCCAGTCGAATTGCTGAAGAGCTAAATGTCCCTTTAGGTAAAGCTGTAGGTTATCAAGTAAGATTTGACGATAAATCAGATGCTGATGGATATATCAAATTAATGACCGATGGAATTTTATTGAATGAATTACATCATGACCCCTTACTTAAAAAATATGATACTTTAATTATTGATGAAGCCCATGAGCGTAGTTTAAATATTGATTTTATATTGGGCATTTTGCATCAAGTCTTAAGCAAAAGACCAGACCTAAAAGTCATCATCACCTCAGCTACTATTGATCCTGTACGATTTTCTAAACACTTTAATAATGCACCTGTCATTGAAGTTTCTGGTCGAACTTATCCTGTTGAAACTCTTTATATGCCGCTTAATGAATACAATGATGAAGCAGGCGGGTTGTCAGTTGAAGCAGGTATTTGTCAAGCTGCTGAGTTGTTAAGTGGTGCTGGAAAGGGTGACATTTTAGTATTTTTACCCGGTGAACAAGATATTAGACATGTTGCCGATTATCTTCGTCGGCACCTAAGCAATCGCTTTGAAATACTGCCATTATATTCAAGATTAGCTCAAGCCGATCAGATGAGAATATTTTCAATTTCAGCAAAATCAGTTACGCGCATAATTTTATCAACAAACGTCGCCGAAACATCGTTAACTGTTCCAGGCATTCACTATGTGATTGATAGCGGTAAGGCTAGGATGAGTCGTTATAGCGTTAGGAGTAAAGTTCAACGATTACCCATTGAAGCTATTTCACAGGCAAGCGCTAATCAACGTCAGGGGCGTTGTGGGCGAATTGCAGATGGTATTTGTGTACGACTCTACAGTGAGGAAGACTTTCTAAGTAGAGAGGAGTTCACTGAGCCTGAGATCAAGCGAACTAATTTAGCTTCTGTTATTTTACAAATGGGAAAGCTTGAACTGGGAGCTGTTGAAGACTTTGATTTTATTGAGCCACCAGACTCACGTCTAATTAATGATGGCTATAAATTGCTGCAAGAGTTAGGTGCAATGGACGATTCTCGTGAAATTACTGCTTTGGGTAAACAACTAGCTATCTTACCCGTTGATCCAAAGATAGGTCGTATATTGCTTGCAGGATCTGAATATAACGCCTTGAATGAAATCTTGATTATTACAGCTGCGATGAGCTTACCCGATCCTCGAGAGAGGCCGGTTGAAAAACAGCAACAGGCTGATGAAAAGCATAGCCGTTATACCGATAAAGATTCCGATTTTATAGCGATATTAAAACTCTGGAATTATTTTGGTGAAACTAAACAGGAGATGTCTTGGAATCAGTTACGTAAAGTCTGCGCGCGAGAATTTCTTAATTTTAATCGAATGCGTGAATGGCGTGAAATTTATGGTCAACTTAAGCGTTTGATGGTTGAAAAGAAGCACTCGATAAATTCTTTTGATGCGGATTATGATGCCATCCATAAATCGTTACTAACGGGTTTAATCAGTCAAATTGGTGAGAAAACCACAGATGGTGATTATCAAGGTACGCGTAATATTCGATTTTATGTTTTTCCTGGCTCGGGACTTTTTCAAAATAAAAAACAAAGAGAAAAGCAAAAAGGTACTGAGACTGCAAGTGACCAAGAGCCTTCAAAGTTAAAAGTAAAAGGCAATAGTTCAAAATGGTTACTGGCTGGAGAGTTAGTCGAGACCCAAAGGCTTTATGCTCGTCAGGTAGCAAAAGTCGATCCACAATGGGTAGAAGAAATTGCGCCACTGTTATTAAAACATCAATATTCAGATCCCTATTGGTCTAAAAAGTCTGGACGAGCGATGATCAAAGAAAGCTTGACGCTTTATGGACTTATTGTTGTTGCAAATCGTGCTAAATCTTTGGCTAAGGATAACCCTGAACTTGCCAATGAACTGTTTATCTTTCACGCCTTCGTTGAAAATGATTTTGTCACTCGTGCCGCGTCCATTGTTCATAATCGTAAATGTCTTGAGCAGGTAGAAGCAATGGAACACCGCGCAAGACGACGAGATATTCTTGTTGAACAAGACTATTTAGAGAACTTTTATAGTTCGAGAATCCCAAAATCCATTCATAATGGTCAAGCATTTGAAAAATGGTATAAAACAGCAACTAAAGAACAGCAGCTGGAATTACAGTTTAATGTAGAAGATTTAATTAGAGAAGAAGCTGAAGAGATTGATCGTCACGCTTATCCTGAATCATTATTGATTAATGGTATTGCATTGGAATTAGAATATCATTTTGAACCGGGGGCTGAGGATGACGGTTTACACATTATTCTACCGATTGTTTATATAAACCAATTTCAAGAGAATGATTTTGATTGGTTAGTGCCAGGTATGCTAGAAGCTAAAATCATTGCTTTGTTAAGAGGTTTACCTAAATCCCTACGAAAGAACTTTGTACCTGTTCCTGATTATGCCAAATCACTGCTTGAACGATTACAACAAGGCGAATCTACATTAACTGTTCAGTTGGCATCACTATTAAAACAAATGACCTCTGTGCTAATAGAGGAATCTGATTTCAATACATCTAATTTAGATGAAAATTTACAGCCGTTATTTTATTTAACGGATATGGATTCTGGTAATGTATTATCTGCAAGCCGATCATTTAATGAGCTTAAGGCACAGTTTGGTAGTAGTGCTCTAAATTACTTGGAAGACAATTCTAATCCTACATTATTTGATGCGTTTCCAACTCAAGGTTTTGAAGAAAAATCTAGCAAAAATCATGGCGATACTCATATAGATTTATTTCCTGCTTTAGTGGTAGTTGATGAGCAGATATCGATAAAAACATTCGACAATGCTAATCAGGCAATCACAGAAACAAAAGAAGGTCTAAAACTTTTATTGATCAAAAAAAATGCAGCAAAAATAAAAGACATGAAGAGACACCTTGCTGAGTTTACTAAAGCAGAATTAAATTACTCAACCCTAAATCAGCCTGATAGCATTAGAACAAAAGCACATTTTTTCAACCAATCAATTTCCGATTTATATCTTGATTTATATTTACTGGTTTGTGATAGCCATATTGCAAATGAAGCGTGTTCATACAATTCAGAAGCAGCATTTAATGCATTAAGCCAACAGGTTAATCAAGCTTTATTACCTGACATTATTGAGCATAATAAATTACTAATCGCAATATTCCGTCAGGCAGAGGTTGTTAGAAAAGTAATAGCAAAGATATCTTCAGCAGCTCTACTTAGTGTTGCTGCAACTATTCAAGAACGACTAGAAACCTTGATGTATACTGGATTTTTGTCTGATGTAGGTTGGGAACAACTACATCAATATCCACGTTATTTAAAAGCCTTAGTTATTCGCTTTGAACGAGCCGAACTCAATCCACAGTCAGAGAGGGAACGCTCTGTTATATGGGATAAATGGTGGGCTAAATATAACCGTTTAGCGAAAGTAACCTCTGGTGATATTATCCAAAATGCAGAGACTACCTTTGAATCTAGATGGTTATTAGAAGAGTTTCATGTTTCACTTTTTGCACAACAATTAGGTACAAAGAAAAGTGTTTCAGAAAAGCGATTGGAACAATATTTTAATTAATAGATTGAGATAAAAAGACTAGTATTCAACAGGATTTTCTACAGTATTCACTTCAGTAGTTATAAATTTATTATCAAAAATTAGTTTTTCAAATTCAGAACTTTTTAGTGGCGGACTATAAAAGAAACCTTGACATTCTTTACAGTCCAAAGCTTTTAAAAATTCATGTTGGGGAAAGGTTTCAACACCCTCGGCAACAACACTTAAATCAAGATTATGTGCAAGTTGAATAATTGATTGAACAATCATTCCATCACGTTTCTTTTCAGTTACTTCATCAATAAAACTTTTATCAATTTTAATCTTATTTAAAGGTAGTCTCTTTAAATAATTTAATGAGGAATACCCCGTTCCAAAATCATCTAGAGCAATTTTAACCCCAAGCTGATGTATTTCTTCCAAGGTCTTTACACTTGCTTCAATGTTATCGATGATAGCCGTTTCAGTAATTTCTAAAATCAGAGTAGAAGGATTAATTTTATGTTCTTCAATAGCAGTCTTAATCATTCGAACAACGCCAGGTTGTTTAAGTTGAACAGCCGATAGATTTACTGCAACTTGAAAGTTGGTCTCACCTTTACTGTGCCAATGAGCAAGTTGCTGGCAGGCATTTTGTAACACCCAAGCACCGATTGGAATAATAAGGTTTGAGTCCTCTGCAATAGGAATAAATTCGTCGGGAGAAACCATGCCATAATCAGGGTGATTCCATCGAATTAACGCTTCAGCGCCAGACACTTTATTCTCACTCAGATTAAATTGAGGTTGATAGACCAATGACAGCTGTTGTGTTTTAGGAGCAATACGAAGCGCATCTTCAAGGGCTTTTCTGCGACGCATTTTTGCATCAGTTGAGGCTAAGTAATATTGATATTGATTCCGACCTTCTTTCTTAGCCTGTAACATGGCTTTGTCAGCATTAGCTATTAATTGTTCAGCAACGTTACCATCTTGAGGATACAGAGCAATACCTACAGAGGCACTGATTTGAATTCTCTGATCACTTACACCAAAGGGACGAGCTAGGGCATGGAGTAAAGTTTGAGCTAATTGACCTGCATCATAACTGCTATTGATATGTTCACAAAGAATAGCAAATTGGTCACCTGATATTCTTGAAATAAATTGAGACTGGCCACGATGTTTCGTTAAACGTTTTGTCACAGCCATCAGCAAGTTGTCGCCTATAGCATTTCCATATCGGGTATTAATCGCTGAAAAACCATCCATACCAAAGACTAATAATGCAGGCTTTTGGCCAATGGTTTTTGCTAAGTTGATACGTTGACGTAATTGTTCATGAAAATATTGTCTGTTTGGAAGATCGGTCAATTCATCAAAACGTCTTAATCTGGAAGCGTTAGCTTTAGCTTCAGATTCCTTTGAGCGAGTTTCTCTGACTGAGCGTAGTAGACGATTAGTTTGGTCTATCCATCGACCAATCTCATCATTTTCATGACCTTTAGGTTTAGGAATACTGGAGATCTTACCAGCATCCAGCTTGTTGATGGTTCTGATTAAAGCATTGAGAGGTAGGGTTAATCTGCGTTCAAAGAGAAAATACAGTAATACAGCTATAAGACTAACCGCTAGAATCGTGATTATCGCCATTGCTACTGAGCGTTTGAGGAATGAAGAGCCTGCCACCTGCATATCAATATCAAGTTGCAGTTTAGCTGCACCAGAATAGTTGTTGGCACTAATTGAATAATTAATCTCTTTTAATAATTGTGGGTCATTATTAACAATTGATTGTCGTATGGTGCTACTGAATAAATCTGCAGAGGGTAATACAATTTTAGCTCGATAGATTCTCGGATCATTGAGTAATTGCTGTAAAGCCTGCTCGGCTAGTAAGGTATTGTTATCAGCCAAAGAAGTCGCAAGAGAGTTATTTATCAAAGAAACTTGGCGTTGGATTTGGTTCAAGGTGTCGCTATGATGGGTTTTGTAGTCGACCATAATATCTAGAGACAGCAGTGCGATGATTGTTAGCCAAATTACAACCAGTGACTGTCTTAGTAGACGAGTGGCTAATTGTTTTGGACGGGCTATTGTCATTTAGTCCGTTCTCGCATCTGTTGGTTCTCTATTGTATGTGTTTGTAGGGTAAAGCATCTACCTGCATCTGGCAATAACTGATAGTCTTAGCCGGCTAAATATATTAGAATATAGAGCTGAGATTCTTGATTGACTTTGTAATCAGGAAATATTGATAATCAGTCACAGGTTTTTGCCAAAAGTAGACTGTGTTTAATCAACTAAAAAGAATAATAGAATTCATAATAAATGCGTCTAAAACAAATAAAACTCGCTGGTTTTAAATCTTTTGTAGATCCTACAACAGTTCCCTTTCCGGATAATCTTACTGCTATTGTTGGTCCTAATGGCTGTGGCAAATCAAATCTAATTGATGCCGTACGCTGGGTACTCGGTGAGAGTTCAGCAAAGAACCTTCGTGGTGATTCGATGACAGATGTCATCTTTAATGGATCGACGGCCAGAAAGCCTGTAGG
>JBLHLI010000068.1:0-8933 GCA_047618765.1 Enterobacterales bacterium
TGCATCGTTTAAATCCTCAATAACCATAACTGGAATGACAGGACTTAATGTTAAAATTTCACTCATTTTCATTGTTTATAATTATCCATTATTAGGTAGCAAAATACGGTACTTTTATTGAGCCCAATAAACTTCTACTGGGGTTTTTGATTGTGCTAGTAGTGCGGCAATAGGTAAATTTGAGCGCTTTCTTTCTCTCATCGCTTGGTTTAATACATCCAACTTTTCTTGACCTGTAAATAGTAAGATCACTAAATCACTATCAATTAATGATGCTAGAGTTAAACTCATTCTTTCTGTATAGCTACCTGCAACAGCACATCCCGTTGCATCAATTGCAATACAGCTTTTTTTCGAATTAAGCTCTAAGGCATCATCAATTTGTGGGCAACCTGGAAATAGTGATGCCACATGACCATCTGGTCCCATCCCTAAAATGGTTACCGTACTCGGGCGCTTTAAGTCTTTAAGACCCTTCTCTGTTGCTTTCTCACCTAATAAAGCCGTTTCAGCCTTATTTTTTAAAGGCACAAAATTTGCTTCAGCCGCTTGATTAATCAACAGAGTATTTTTTATGAGGTATTCATTACTCTGTTCAAGTTCAACATCTATCCAACGCTCATCAGAGGGTGTTACTGATATATTACTCCAGGGTAGCGGAAGAGCTGATAACTGCTCAAATACTGGAGCCGGAGTCGTACCACCTGGAACGATGAAACTCGCCTTAGAATTATTTTCTACAGCTTCTTTAAGTAATTCAGCAATACGAGATGTTGCTGCTTTATAAAGTTCTTCACGATTACTGCATATTATTTTTGTAGTCACAATAAATACCTCATTTAACTTTTATTTAACTTTATTTATTGACGTCATGCCAATACTGATGAGGTTCATCAAAAATTTTATTAGATTTTGAAGGCCCCCAAGTTCCTGCACTATATAGTTCAGGTGATGTTTCACTATTCTTCCAATGCCCAATTATTGGATCAATCCATTTCCAAGCTGCCTTAACTTCATCACGGTGAATAAATAAGGTTGAATTGCCATTCAGAGCATCCAGTAGTAAGCGCTGATAAGCTGATGAATTAGGTTGATTCTGATTCTTTCCAAAATCAAGATTCAGCATTATTGGTTCTAAAGAACTGCTACCACCAGCAATATCATTAGCCATGAGTCGTAATTGTATTGTTTCGTCAGGCTGTAATTTTATGATCAATTGATTAGGTTTAAGTTTTTGATCGCTATCGCTATAAACGTTGTGAGTCACTGATTTAAATTGAACAACAATTTCAGCGCTGCGTTTTTTTAATCGCTTGCCGGTTCTTAAATAGAAAGGAACACCCGCCCAACGCCAACTATCAATGAATACCTTTAGAGCAACAAAAGTTTCAGTGTTACTTTGATAGTCATCTAATTCATCAAGATATCCTGCTACTTTTTCATCATTGATAAGGCCACTAACATATTGTCCTCTAACAGTGGATTGTTCTATATCCTCAGCTAAAATTGGTCTTAGAGCCTTCAGTACTTTAACTTTTTCAATTCTAATTTCTTCAGATGATAATTTGTTAGGAGAATCTATCGCAAGTAAACAGAGTAATTGCAATAGATGATTTTGTACCATATCACGCATGGCACCTACATCATCATAAAATCCTGCTCGGCCTTCAAGCCCAACCTGTTCACTAATACTAATTTGAATATGATCAATCGCTTTAGAATCCCAAATATTTTCAAAGAGAAAATTACTGAAGCGCAAAGTCAGTAAATTTTGCACCGTTTCTTTTCCGAGATAATGATCAATACGATATATTTGTTCTTCTTTAAAGTACTTGGCCATGGTTTGATTGATGGCTTCTGCTGAGACTAAATCGTAACCTAAAGGTTTTTCAACAACCAATCGTGACTGCTCAGTAATTAGATTAGACTTAGATAAGTTTTCACAACAACTGCCATATATTGAAGGGATCACAGCTAAATAGAATAGCCTTACTCGTTGTGAATTATCCTTAAAATGACTAGAAAATTCATCCCAACCATTCTTTAAATCAGTTAAGTCTAATAAAAGCGGTTCAATAATATTAGAGAATTTGTCCCATTGTTGTTCTTCGAATTCGTCTTCTTTTAAAAACTTTTTCAGTTTCTCTTTTATAATAGGTTTCATCTCATCAAAATCTTCTTTCTTACGAGTAGAAACCATAATTTTTGAACCATCAGGAACACAACCCTGTTGCTGGGCGCGATACATGGCAGGCAGTAGTTTGCGCATTGACAAATCACCGGTCCCACCAAAAATCACCAAATCAAATGCTTGCTTCATGAGTGCTCCTGAAAGTTATATTATTAGTATTGTTATTAGTACTACTAGTATTTGTGTTAATCAAAATATTGTAGCCCCTTGCTCTGCTGAGCTTACATTTTGTCTAAATAATTCAAATAACTCTCTACCCACTCCATAAGAATTGTTTTTAGTAGATGATTGCTCAGGTAAGTCATTTATCGTAAGTAATGTTCTTGATTCTAATTCTTCGGCTGTGACGATTAGACTAAGCTCTCCTTTCACACCATCAAGTCGAATTAAATCACCATTGTTTATTTTAGCGATCAGTCCACCATCACTAGCTTCAGGAACAAGATGTATTGCTGCAGGTATTTTTCCAGACGCTCCTGACATTCTACCATCAGTCACAATAGCCACTTTAAAGCCATTGTCTTGCTGAATTCCAAGTAAGGGAGTCAGTTTATGCAATTCAGGCATGCCATTGGTTTTCGGACCTTGAAAACGAATCACAGCAATAAAATCTTTTTCTAATTCTTTAGCATCAAAACTTTGTTGAAATTCTGCTTGAGAATTAAACACCATAGCAGGTGCTTCAACAATTCGATGCTGTTCGGCTACAGCTGATATTTTAATCACTGAGCGACCTAAGTTTCCAGTTAATAACTTCAATCCACCTTCTTGACTAAAGGGATTATCACAGGGTCGTACAACACTATCATCTAGGCTTTCAACCGGACATGGAGCCCAGCTAATTTTATACTTAGAATTAGCCATTTTAGAATTTGAGTGAAAAATGTCAGCATTTTCATTCAAAGCCAATTTAGGTTCTTGAAAGTATGGCTCTAAGCCTTTACCCATTATAGTCGTAACATCTTGGTGCAAATAACCGCCCTGAGCAAGTTCTCTCATCAAAAAGCCCATGCCGCCAGCAGCTTGGAAATGATTAATGTCGGCACTTCCGTTAGGGTAAATCCTACATAATAATGGTACTGCAGCTGACAATTCAGCCATATCTTGCCAATCAAAACAAATACCAGCGGCTTTAGCAATGGCGATTAAATGAATCGCATGATTCGTTGAACCACCGGTGGCTAATAATCCAATCATACCATTGATTATTGTTTTCTCGCTCATGATGGTTGCTAAAGGTGTTACTTCCCGCTCTCCTTTGATCTGCTGTATTAAAATTTCAACAGCTTCAGCGGTTAAAGCTTCACGCAAATCTGTATTAGGAGGTATAAAGGAGGAACCTGGAATATGAACACCCATGATTTCCATTAACATCTGATTGCTATTAGCTGTTCCATAGAAGGTACAAGTTCCTGCGCTATGATATGACGCACTTTCTGAGGCAAGTAATTCTTTTCGTCCCACTTCGCCCAGAGCAAAGGCTTGTCTAACTTTTGCTTTCTCGTTATTACCTTGGCCAGTAGGCATTGGACCACCTGGAAGAAATACTGTGGGTAGATGTCCAAAACTTAAGGAGCCTATTAAAAGCCCTGGTACAATCTTGTCACAAATACCCAAACAGATGCTTGCATCAAACATGTTGTGTGAAAGTGACATTGCAGTGGACATAGCAATTAAATCACGGCTAAATAATGACAGTTCCATACCTGTTTGACCTTGAGTGACACCATCACACATCGCAGGTACTCCACCAGCTACTTGAGCTGTAACTCCATTTCGAGTTGCAACACTTTTAATCTTCTCAGGATAACTCTCATAGGGTTGATGAGCTGACAACATGTCATTATAAGAAGTGATGATTGCTAAGTTGCCAACTTTTTCCCCTGCGAGCAACTTTTTGTCTGTTGGATTACAAGCTGCCATGCCATGGGCTAAGTTGCCACAACTTAAACTAGATCGGTTTATGCCATTATTACTCGCATCATCAACACGTTGAAGATAAAGACTTCGTGTTGCTTTACTTTTTTCAATAATACGTTGTGTAATACGGTGTATATTTTTATTTACTTGCATAGTAATTGCCTTTTAATGTATTTCTGCTCTAACGGCACAAGATTCACGCTCAAGGAACGTATTATCAAGTTGGATGTGAGTATGCTCTAGGTGTTCTTTTCTTATCTGCTTAACTAATAATTCAAGTGCCTTATATGCCATTATTCGTACTGGCTGTTGAACGGTGGTTATTGATGGCCAGGTATGTCTTGAGATGGCAGCATCATCGAAGCCTGTTACTGACAATTGTTTCGGTACATTAATGTTCATCAAATTAGCAACCTTCAATACTCCAGCAGCCATATAATCATTACTCGCAAAAATTGCAGTAGGAGGATCTCTAAGTGCTAATAACTGTTTGGCACATATTTCACCCGAATCAAAATCAAAGAACCCTTGTTTTATAAACTCTCCATGAACTTCAAGCCCTGCTTCTGACATGGCTTGTTGAAAACCATTAAATCGTTGCTCAGAAACATTGTGCTGAGGGTGTCCTTTAATGAAGCCGATTTTTTGATGGCCTAAAGAAATCAAATATTGAGTTACTTTATAGGATATTTCTTGGTCATTATTAGTAACGCAGATTGAGTCAGAATATAAATTCGTTGGAGCAATTCTTACGTAATTAATATCATGTTCATCCAACAAATTAAGTAGTGACTGCATATCAGAAAATGGCGGCGTTAACACCAATCCATCAAGTTGAGACTGAGCAATGAAATTTCGTAAATTATCTAAAATTTCTTCACTTTCACAATCCGCAGGATGAATGATTAGGTTATACCCTGCTTGATGGCAGAGGTTTAGTGCGCCCGTTTGAATCTCAGAAATGTAATCTTTGTTCGGATTGTCATAAATTAAACCAATAAGATAAGATTGATTCGTTGCAAGTCCTCTTGCCTGAGGACTGGGCTTATAAGATAATGCTTCGAAGGCCGCTTTAACTTTTTCTGTTGTTTTTGCACTCACATTGGGCTCATTGTTGAGTACTCGGGAAACAGTCTTCTTAGAGACTCCCGCATATTCGGCAACAACATTGATGGTGGCTTTTTTCACTTATAAATACCTAATTAATATTATCTTCAAACCAAGCTGCTGATCCCAATAGTGCAGAATTACCTTTGGTAATTAACTGGATAGGAATATTTTCAAGATAATGCTGCATTTGGCCTTTAGCTTTAAAGCTTGATTCAAAATCACTAGTCATTAGAAAATCAGCTATCCTTGGAAGAACGCCTCCCCCTAGATATATGCCTCCTTGAGCGCCTAGTGTTAAAGCAAAGTCCCCTGTTGTTGAACCTAACCAAGAACAAAACAGACTCAATGTTCTAACGCAGAGTTCATCGGAATCATTGAGAGCAGCTTGACTAATTTCTGAAGTCCTCAACTTTGTTGGCTGAGTTCCTTCTACAGCTGCAAGAGCTTGATATAAATAACGCAAACCGGGTCCGGAGAAAACTCTTTCTATAGAAACGAAATCAAATCGTCTAGACATATATTCTTTGATAGCGGCCTGTAATGCATTATTAGCTGCAAGTGATATATGTCCACCTTCTAAAGCTAAGACATTGATCTTATTTCCATCGTTGATCAACATAGCCGAACCGAATCCTGTGCCAGGGCCTAAAACAGCAACCGGAAAATTTTCTACTGCGATACCTGCACGAATGGAACGGAAACAGGATTTATCTAAATAGTGAATTGCGTAGGCATAGGCTGCAAAGTCATTGATGATCATTAAATTATCAAAACATAACTTTTCTTTAACTTCAGCAATACTAAACTTCCAATCTAGGTTTGTGACTGTAACCCTATCACCAACGACTGGACCTGCTATAGCTATACAGGCATTGTTAACCTTGAGCTCTCCTAGACTTTCTTTATAACGTAATATTGCTTCTTCAATGCTACTCAAACTTGCACTTTCATAAGTTAGTTGATTCTCTATAACCACAGTCTTTTGCACTGCATCTATTTCGGTAACTAATCCAAATCGTGTATTGGTACCACCAATGTCAGCGACTATGTAGGGACAGCTTTTTGAGTTGATTCGCATCGATTGTTTCCAGTATTCAGGTTTGTATGAGCACTTATTATGGCGTAATGATACCGGTGTCATTAGTATAATGTCAAAATTATATGACAATATCATTTTTGTAGAAGAATATGACTTGCCTTTAGCAAGTCTTCCATTAAACTCTGTTCATGCCAAAAATAAACTACATCGATACCAAAAATAAAGTAACAACCCTGAATGTTCCTAACGGTTTGACAGTAATGCATGGGGCAGTTGTTAATATGGTTGAAGGGATACTTGCTGAATGTGGTGGAGCTTTAACCTGTGCGACTTGCCATTGTTATGTCGATGAAAAATGGATAGGTGTGACGGGAATTGCAGAAGGTAAAGAAAAATTAATGCTCAACAACGTTAAAGATACTAGACGCAATAGTCGATTAAGTTGTCAGTTAAAAGTTACCGATGAGTTAGAGGGAATTATCGTCCATTTACCTCAATCACAGGTATGGTCTCGCTGAACTAAAGAATAAGTGAAAAGTAATCGCTATGTACAATATACTTCGTAATATTTGGCCTCTATTTTTTGGACTATTTTTAATTGCTCTATCCGTCGGATTACAGGGCTCGTTAATTGGTATACGTGCCTCAGCCGAGTTTGATTTAACAGCCACTGGTCTTGTTATGACAGGATATTTTATTGGCTTTCTAATTGGCTCAACCCAAGGTGCCTACTTTATTCAGAAAGTGGGTCATGTACGTACATTTGGTGCCCTGACTGCCCTCGCCTCTATCAGTATAATTATTCATGCGGTTTTTGTTGTGCCCTGGATATGGTTTGTGATGCGTGTGATTACCGGTATTGCAATGTCAGGCATATATGTTGTGGCTGAATCTTGGTTAAATCATGCTGCAACAGACAGAAACCGCGGACAAATTTTATCCATCTACATGATGGTTATATTTATGGGCTTATTCTTTGGACAGTTTCTACTTAATTTAGCCGATCCTAATACCTTCGAATTGTTTGGCTTAATATCCATATTAGTAAGCTTTGCTGCTATCCCTATTCTCATTACAGTGACGCCAATGCCTAAGGTTGAAATTACTGAGAGTGTCAGCATTAAAAAGTTATTTCATTGGACATCCTTTGGTCTCATTGGTGTATTTTTAGTGAATGTTTGCGATGCAATGATATTTGGTATGGCAGCCGTTTATGGTACTGATATAGGCTTATCGATAGTAGAAATATCTTATTTTGTAGCATCATTCATCTTGGGTGGTTTGATATTACAATGGCCGATTGGTCATTTATCAGACAAGCTAGACCGCCGACTTGTTATCAGTGTAGTGGCTGGTGCTGGTACTGTGTTTGCTTACTTATGCACACTTCAATCGACTGATAACTTTTTACAGTTATTAATTTTTACTAGCCTATTAGGCGGGACCATATTACCACTCTATGCTTTATTTATTGCTCTAATAAACGACTATATGCGCGCAGATAAAATAGTTGCAGCCAGTAGCACTATCGTTTTAGTGGGTGGCATTGGGGCAGCTATAGGTCCCATTTTAACAGCCTTAATGATGAAGCATTTTGGCTCAGACGCCTTCTATTGGGGGGTTGCATTGATCTGTGCCATTATTTCAGTCTATGGCGCAATTCGCTTGTTATTCTTTAGATATGTTCGAGAGCAAGACCGTCACGAGTTTTCAATTTATGCTTGTAATGCTATAGGACCAGTGGTGTTAGTTAAAGATGAAGAGAAAAATTAAACCTTTTTAGAGATTGATGATTACCCTCTTTATCATACTCAACTTCTGTAAAGTTAATGGATGAGTCTACACCAAGCAACACTATACTACTGGAGCGAGTTCCATAATTTTCACTGCAAATGAAAATTGATGATAATAGCTGTTCCCACTCAACCGGAATACCCGTATTAGGTAACTCTGATTCTACAGGTCTAGTTTGATTATTTAAAATAGATAATAAAGCAGCTTCATTAATGCCCGTCGCTGATTTAACAACCTGTTCAAGTTGCTGTTCACCTTTAGCCATTTTAGGCCAGATTTCATCCATTGCACCATTGGATATAGAATGAAAACCTGTAGAAAGCTTTATCTGCTCACCACTCACACTATTATAACAATAGAGTTGCTCTAGATTGCCATAAATAAGATTGAATGGACTATAAGAATCACCCTGCTCTTTGAGCCAAGATTCATTAATCTTATTGTGTTCTTCTCCAGAAGTATTTTCTTCTAATACGAAAGTAACAAGCTCACCCCTTGACTTTTTGTTCTCTAATACTTTTCCACCCGTTCTAATATTGGTAATAGCAGCAAACTGCCCTCTTCTATTGATTCCTAACCAACTACCACCAGCTTGAAGATCTCTTCCAGCTAGTATGCCCTCTTTATCTTGCCAATAATGAGCGCTTTGTGTGGGTCGTTGATGGAATTCATCACGATTAGCACAAATAATCATTGGATAATCGGGGTGTTGGTTAATGGCTAAAAATAATATACACATAGGCTTTTAGTAACTTTGCTGAACAATGGAGGTTAAATTATTTAATCTTTATTCTATCCTATTAACTAATCATACAACTTAGTTTGATAAGTTACAGTAGTGGTCTTAATATTTTACTGAAGTATAAATGATGTTAACTG
>JBLHLI010000069.1:0-8824 GCA_047618765.1 Enterobacterales bacterium
GCTAATATCGATGAAGCCATCAAGGGCTTATTAAACTCTAAATATCGCAACAGTGGACAAACCTGTGTCTGTACAAACCGAGTCTTTGTGCATCAATCTATTTATGATGAGTTTAGTCAGAAATTAGTCACAGCTGTTGAACAAAATTTAACACTGGGTGAAGGTACAACTGAAGGCGTTACTACCGGACCATTAATTAATACTGGTGCAGTTTCAATCGTTGAAGATTTAGTCGAACGTTCAGTCTCTCAAGGTGCAACAATTGCAACGGGTGGTTCTGTATCAGAATTGGGTGCTTGTTTTTATCAACCAACAGTACTAACTGGCGTTACGAAGGATATGCCCATTGCGACAGATGAAATATTTGGGCCAGTGGCAGCGTTAATACCATTTGAAACCGATCAAGAAGTCATTGAGATGGCAAATGACACTGATGTTGGCCTTGCGGCTTATTTCTATAGCAGAGATATCAGTCGAATTTGGAGAGTCAGTGAACAGTTAGAATATGGAATGGTAGGCGTTAACGAAGGTATTATTTCTAATGAAATGGCACCTTTTGGCGGCGTAAAAGAATCTGGTATGGGTCGTGAAGGCTCTAAATATGGCCTAGATGATTATCTAGAATTGAAATATATCTGCATGGGTGGATTAGAGGGTTAGTTTGATGAGTATGAATACTGAGTTACAAACTAGAAAAGATAAGGTTATCCCTAGAGGTCTAGGTAATATGGTGCCGATTTACATCGACCGCGCTGATAATGCCGAGTTGTGGGATGTTGAAGGAAACCGTTACATTGATTTTGGTGCAGGTATTGCTGTTGTAAACACTGGACACAATCATCCTAAAGTAAAAGCTGCCGTTATTAATCAACTTGATAAGTTTACCCATACTTGTTTTATGGTAACGCCTTACGAGTCAGGTGTTGAGCTTGCTGAAAAATTAATAGCGAAAGCGCCAATTTCAGAGCCTGCTAAAGCGATTTACGTAACAACAGGTGCAGAAGCTGTAGAAAATTGTATTAAGATTGCACGAGCTTATACAGGGCGTCGTGGTGTTATAGCTTTTAATGGTGGTTTCCATGGCCGCACCAATATGGCAATGGGCCTAACGGGAAAAATTGTTCCTTATAAACATGAGTTTGGACCATTTCCAGGTGATATTTATCATGCTCCTTATCCCATTGACTATCACAATATCAGCATTGAGCAATCTTTGGATAGTCTAAAAACATTGATGAAAGTTTCTATTGCACCTGAAGATGTAGCAGCCATTATTATTGAACCAGTACAAGGTGAAGGTGGATTTTATCAAGCTCCAAAGGAATTTTTACAGGCCCTTAGAGCAATTTGTGATGAGCACGGTATTGTCATGATCGCTGATGAAATTCAAACCGGTTATGGCCGTACTGGCAAAATGTTCTGTATGGAACATAGTGGGGTTGAACCTGATTTAATCACAATGGCTAAAGGTATCGCAGGTGGATATCCTCTAGCTGCTGTTGTAGGTAAAGCGCACATGATGGATGCACCATCGCCAGGTGGCTTAGGTGGAACTTATGCTGGTTCACCTGTTAGTATCGCTGCTGCTTTAGCTGTTCTCGATGTTATTGAAGAGCAAGGGTTAATCAATCGAGCCGTTGAAATTGGTGATGAGTTTGTAGGGCGTTTAAATGGTTTTAAAGAAGCCTATCCTAACACTATCGGTAATGTACGAAACACTGGTGCAATGATCGCGATGGAATTAATAGAAGAGGGCGACGCTAATAAACCTAATCCTCTTCTAACAAAAGCATTAGTGAGTGCAGCATCAAAGAAAGGTTTGATCATGTTATCCTGTGGAATAAGAGGTAATGTCATCAGGTTTTTACCTCCATTGACTATCAGTGATGAGCTAATTCATGAAGGTTTAGATATTGTTAATAGCTGTTTACATGAAGCTAATATCGATTAGTTTTATTTGCTGTCTGAACTATGAATAGTATTGATTTAGCCTAGAACTTTTGGCTAAATCAATATTTACTTTTACAACATTCAAATTTCATTGTTAACAAGCAAATCCTTTCTATTTCTTTGCACTATAAATGCTATTCAACTGCTCTTATCTGTACATATACAAAACTGTAAATAGGTATTTACTTTAATCCACTAATAAACACTACCTTGGCCGCCAAGAATATAAATATAGCCATTAAATTTAATTCTAGATGGCCTTTATTGATGCTAGTATCTTTCTTTATAAATGCTATATTAAGTTGACCACATAAAAAGGAATTTTTACATGATTATAAAAACAATAAAGCACTTCAAAATCACTTTAATTTTTACAGTTGTCATATTGGCGTTATCTCATCCTGCCCTTGCCAAAAATAACACTAACAAAGACGATACAACTAAATCGGCTTATTCAGACATTCCCTTACGTAACTTAGGCTCTGCTCATACTGGTGGACGTATTTCAGACTTTGCAGTAGTGCCCGGACATCCGGAACAATACTATGTTGGAGTTGCTGCCGGTGGTGTATGGAAAACTGAAAATTCAGGTACAACCTGGACACCAATCTTTGATAAATATGCTTCTTATGCGATAGGTGTTGTTGAATTAGATCCTAATAACTCAAATGTTTTATGGGTAGGTACCGGCGAAAATAATGCTCAACGTTCTGTTGCCGATGGCGATGGTGTCTATAAATCTGTTGATGGCGGTAAAAGTTTCAAAAATATGGGACTCAAAAATTCAGGCCATATTAGCCAAATATTAATAGATCCAAGAGACAGCAATGTTATTTATGTAGCGGCTCAAGGACCCTTATGGTCTGACGGTGGTGATAGAGGTTTATATAAATCGATTGATGGTGGTGAAAACTGGTCACAAATTCTAAAGATTGATAAATTCACTGGCATTAATGAAGTGGTTTTCAATGCAGACAATCCTGATGAATTAATTGCATCTTCTTATCAGAGACGTCGTCATGTATGGACGTTAATCAATGGAGGCCCGGGATCAGCTATTCATAAAACCACTGATGCAGGTAAAACTTGGAAAAAATTAGCAGGTGGGCTACCTTCAAGTGAATTAGGTCGTATTGGCTTAGCTTCGTCAACCAGTGATCCCTTGACCGTTTATGCCATTATCGAAGCGAATAAAAAAGATAAAGGTGTTTACCGTACAACAAATTTTGGAGAAAGTTGGGAGAAGCGTTCCGATTATCTAACGACAAGCCCACAATATTATCAAGAGATGGTCGTTGATCCGGTTAATCCAGAGCGTTTATTTATTACAGATACGTTTTCAAAAGTCTCCGTCGATGGTGGTAAAACGTTTAAAAGCCTCGCTTTTAAAGCACGCCATGTAGATGACCACGCTTTATGGGTAAATGAAGAGCACACTAACCACATTCGCATCGGTGGTGATGGTGGTATTTATGAAAGCTTCGATAATGGTCAACATTGGAAGCATCTACGTAACCTGCCTATTACCCAGTTTTATCGTATAGCTGTAGATAATGATCTACCTTTCTATAATGTTTATGGTGGAACTCAAGACAACAACACTTTGGGTACAGCGGTAAGAAACACCTCTCAGGAAGGTATTACTAATTCAGATTGGTGGATTACCCTTGGTGGTGATGGTTTCGAACCTGCAATTGATCCAACCAACCCTAATATAGTTTACTCCCAATACCAATATGGTGGCTTAGCCAGAATTGATCGCGAAACACGAGAAAAGGTTTATATCACTCCACAACCAGCAGCCGGAGAAAATGACTATCGTTGGAATTGGAATTCACCACTTCTAATTAGTCCCCATAATCATAAAACAATTTATTATGGTGCTGAAAAACTATTTCGCTCGGATGATAGAGGAGAGAGCTGGAAAGCTATTTCAGAGGATTTATCACAAAACTTAGATCGTAATAAGTTAAAAGTTATGGGGCGAGTATGGAGCATTGATGCCATTGCAAAAAATGATTCTACCTCAACATTCGGTTCTCTTATTGCTTTAGATGAAAGTAAACTTCAAAAAGATTTAATTGCTGTCGGCAGCGATGATGGTTTAATTCACGTCACAGAAAATGGCGGCGAAAAATGGCAGCGCTATAGTAAATTTTCCAATGTCCCGAAAATGTCATTAGTAGAAGATATGGTCTTTTCTCAACATGACAAAGATGTACTTTATGCGGTGTTTGATAATCATAAACGCGGCGATGCCAAACCTTACGTATTAAAATCGTCAAACAAGGGTAAGAGCTGGAAATCTATTAGCTCAAACTTGCCTAAAAGAGGCACAGTACACACAATAGTTGAAGATCATATTGATAAAAACTTACTCTTCGTTGGTACAGAATACGGTCTGTTTTTCACTCAAGATGGTGGTGGAAATTGGTCAGCTTTAAAAGGTAAGTTTCCTACTATTGCGGTTAGAGATTTGGAAATTCAAGCAAGAGAAAGTGACTTATTAGTAGGTACATTTGGCCGAGGCATCTATATATTAGATGATTACTCTTTATTACGTACAAAAGAGAGCACTTTAAAAGATACTGAAGCAAAACTCTTCCCGGTAAAAGACACGGCTTTATTTATAAAAACTCGCAGATGGGGTGGCTATTCAAGTGATAAAGGCATGATGGGGGATCAATTCTTTATTGCTGATAATCCAGACTATGGCGTTACCTTTTCTTATTACATGAGAGACGGCTTAAAAAGCATAAAAGATAAGCGCACATCAAAAGAGGCTAAATTATTAAAAGCGGGTAAAGATACACCTTATCCAAGTTGGGAAGCTCTTAAAAATGAAGCTAATGAAGAAGTGCCTTCAGTTTGGCTACAAGTTAAAGATAGCAATGGAAATGCTATTCGACGTGTAGAAGCTAAATCAACTAAAGGCCTGCACAGGGTTGCTTGGGATTTTAGATTAGAGTCAATTAACCCTATAGAAATTATTAAGCCCGCTGCTAGTCCATGGGGAAGCTATCCTGAAGCACCTCTTGCTATAACAGGCGAATATAATGTTCAATTAATGAAAAGAGAGAACGGCAAAGTTAGTTCAATCTCTGAATCAATGACTTTTAATTTAACTGAAATGGGTATTGGAGAACTAGTCGCTAAAGATAGAAAAGCATTACAAGACTTTCAAAAACAAACCGCTAAACTTAAAAGTAATATCAGCGGTGCGAGTAAGTATGTCAAAGAAATGGCTAATAGACTTACGCTTGTAATGAAAACTCTCGATGTAACACCGTTAACAACAGAACAACAAGATAAAGACGCTAGAGCGGTTCTAAATGAATTGCGTGTAATTAACTTGTTGTTAAATGGTGATGCGGTAAAATCTGCTGCAAATGAAAAGTCGCCAATGGGATTAGGATCGCGCATTAACTCTATTATCGGTGGACATTGGGACGCTCAATCATCACCACTTGCTATGTATAATGATGCATTCACTATTGCTGAAAAACAATATGCCACTTTGGTCGAAAAAATTAGAATGGCAGATAAAAACCTAGAAGGTCTAGAAGTTAGCTTAGAAAATTTAAAAGCTCCTTGGACACCCGGAAGGAAATTATAAAAACTAAGCTAAAAGAAATGTAAATCGATGATTAGCTCTCCTCCTGCTTTGTTTATTAGCTAGAGGGGGAGGTCTAGTCAACGCTGAGAACTTCAACCTTACCCAAGCTAATCGAGAGTTGCATCAATGTGTATTAAGCGATTGTCCATGTATAGCGATCTATCCTAAATTATTTACAAGATATAAATTTAGTATCTTAAAATGAACAATAACTTTGCCTGTCTTTCAATGGAATATCAACTAGTGATAGTTAATCGTTGCTATTGATGCTTATTGATACTTATTGAATGTGGCTATTCTTTTTACCATTTTCATTGGAGTCGAAATATTTTTCCTTTAGAGTGTATATCTATTTATCTAAATACTAATTAACAAAAACTAATTTATTAAGGATTTTTATAAAATGCGTTATATCTTTCTAATGTTATTAATCAGTAATTTACAGTTATTAAATGCTGCCGTTTTCTCAGTTAGCTATGAAGAGAAACTTAAGCAATTTAATGAAGAGCGGAAATCAAGCAAATCAAAGATGACTGATGAAGATCGACTAGTCATGAAAAATGCTGGTGAATATCTAATGAATCATTTACCTAATCCTGGATTTAATGTGGGTGATAAAGCTCCCAATTTTGCACTGGCCAATGCTTTTGGTAAAACTATTAAACTTGAAGATGAATTGAAAAAAGGCCCAGTAGTTTTGGTTTTTTATCGAGGTGCTTGGTGCCCTTATTGCAATTTGCATCTACGTGCATTGCAAGAAAGTCTGCCTGAATTTACTAAGTATGGAGCACGACTCATTACTATTACACCTCAAACGCCTGATAAGTCAGCAGAACAACTTAAGGAAGATGGTTTTCAATTTGAAGTATTAAGTGACCTCGATAGTAGCGTCATGAAAAATTATAATCTTTATTTTGAACTGCCAAACGATCTGGTCGCTGTTTATAAAAAGTTTGGTATTAATATTGAAACCTACAACGGTAATGGTCGAAATGTATTGCCTGTTCCTGGAAGCTTTGTAATTGATCAAAAAGGTGTGATTCGTTCAACGCAATCGAGCACTGATTACAAAAAGCGTATGGAGCCAAAAGCCATGGTTGAAGCATTAAAACTAATAGCTGCAGAAGAATAGCTGTAGAAAATCATACAAGTAATACTGGTTAACTACATAATTAACTATAGAATTGATTGAATCGCTCTATGAAGTGTTCTAATTCCTGAGCTGGTAAAACATTGATACCAGCAGCAGCAGAGCGGCCACCACCAGTTTCAAACTGACGACAGAACACATCGGCGCCGGTTTTATTATTGAGTGGTGCTCTGATACTGACTAAATAACTGTCATTCTCTTTATGGGTCAAAACAGCATGGGCTCTATCTGGATGTTTATTAGCAAGGTCATTTCCATACACTCCACTTACTCTTCTTGCCCAAGTTTCATTGGATAGAATAAAAATAGCGATATTATCTGTTACCAATTCAGCTTTTACTGCGGCTGCTGTAGCCATATCCTGATGGTAACCCGATTCTAATTTATTAAAATCGTCACTATCACTTTTTATGAAATCCAATGGATTTTTATAGTTAAGTAAACATTGATAAAGCTCGATGGGTGTAAAATGCAAATCGTCGAGAGAAGCGCCATAGCCATTATAATTAATATAGACACCCAGGTTTTCTAAAGCAGTAATTTCAGATTCAGATAAGTCTATACTTTTACAAAGTGAGCGTGCACTATTTTTTAAATTATCGCCAAAAGCACCAACAATAGCCCATTCAATAAACTGGCCTTTCAAATGCTTATTGACCAAGATGCTAGTACAGACATCTGAGGTAGTATTTATAATTGTTGTGAGATTATCATGTTCTGGTATTTCACCTGCGAAATGATGATCGACATAGAATACCTCAGCACCATTAGAAAGGGCTTGTTCAAGCCCTGAGCGGTTTTTATCAAGAGATACATCTAAGATAGTGACTTGATCACCTTCTTTAGCGCTGACTTTGCTTAAGAGGTTAATGTCACGCTTAACACCGGTAATTAGCTGAGATGCTTGAGGAGATGCTAATCGAAGTTGTAAAAGTGCGCAGATCCCATCTGCATCACCATTAAAAACATCAAAGCGTGTCATATTAATTCCTTTTAACTATCTACTTGCTCTACTAATTCGTTCACGAGCCAATTGATCAGCAATATGATTAGTTGTGTTGCCTTCTCGTGCTGAGGTTTCAAAAACTTCGATTAATGTATCGTAAATTTCATCAACTTTTGCCATGGCATTTTCGAGAGAATAATTCTCTTCAAAAGAAATATTAATTATTCCACCTGCATTGATTACATAATCAGGTGCATAAAGAATACCTTTTTGCATTAATTCAGTTCCATGACGATCTTCAGCCAGTTGGTTGTTGGCAGCGCCTGCAACAATACTACATTTTAATCGATTGATAGTTTGATCATTGATTGTTGCACCGAGAGCACAAGGAGCATATATATCAACATCTTGATCATAGATCTCATCAATTCCTACAGCAGTCGCATTAAACTCTGTAACCACTCGATCAATAGATTCTTGATTGATATCGCAGACAATAAGCTTTGCGCCTTCGTCATGTAGATAACGGCAAAGATAATAACCTACATGTCCTACACCTTGAACGGAGATATTAAGTCCAGCAAGATTATCTACGCCAAACTTATGTTGTACAGAGGCTTTGATACCTTTATAAACGCCATAGGCAGTTAGCGGAGATGGATCACCACTTTTGCCCTCTAGGCCAGCAACAAAAGCTGTTTCTGTATGCACTATTGCCATATCGGCAGTAGTGATGCCCACATCTTCAGCTGTAACATATCGACCATTGAGGTTATTTAAAAATCGACCGTAGGCTTTGAATAGTTCGTCAGATTTCATGGTTTTAGAATCACCAAGAATAACTCCCTTTCCACCACCGAAGGGTAAACCGGCCATTGCATTTTTGTAAGTCATTCCGCGGGATAATCGAAGCGCATCGATTAAAGCTTCTTCATCATTGGCATATTCCCACATTCTACAACCGCCAACAGCAGGGCCTAGGGCAGTACTGTGGATACAAATAATTGCCTTAAGACCTGATTTTTTATCATTACAAAACACAACCTGTTCATGCTCATCAAAAGCATCAAGATTGAATACTGTCATGGATAGTTCCTCTTTAAAGATGTCACATTGCCTAGTTAATATTCAGTTAAATGAATATCAACTAGGATTAGTCTAT
>JBLHLI010000070.1:0-8803 GCA_047618765.1 Enterobacterales bacterium
GGTACTCGCCAAAATCAACCAAAAAAAGCGCATCATTAGTCCCCTCACGCCCCTCTACCGTCACCTCAATATCATTATCTAGCTTTATTATCGTGCCCGCCTTTGGTGACTTACTCGCACGAATATGAGCAAGAATACGGTGCTCATCCAACACCCGCTCCACCAGTATCTCAACCTTCCCACCACTGGCCTTACACCCAAATACCCGCGCAGGAATGACTTTGGTATCGTTAAACACCATCACATCCCCTGCCTGCAACGCGTCTAATAGCTGAGGAAATTGCCGATGTGCGATTTCACCACTGTCACCCTCTAGGCATAATAAACGGCTACCCGCGCGCTCTGCCGCAGGTTGAAATGCAATAAGGTCATCGGGAAGATGGTAATGAAAGTCTTGGCGGCGCATAGTTAAAATGAAATGTATGAATAGGCTGTCTTTAGAAGGCGCTAGAGTATAGGAAAATCAGGTAAAATTCCATAATTGTCATAAAGTCAGTTGACGGATACAAAGCCGCTGTTATAATCCCGCCCTCGCTTAATTATGACGATCAAATGAGTCAACACACCGACCTCAAGATTATCAGCCAGCGAACGAGTAAGCATTGCCAGTGTGGTGAAATTGGTAGACACACGGGATTCAAAATAAGCAAGACCTTTTGTATCCTGAGTCAAAAAGAGTAAAATTAAGAAATGCCAGTGTGGTGAAATTGGTAGACACGTCGGATTCAAAATCCGATGCTAGCAATAGCGTGCCGGTTCGAGTCCGGCCACTGGTACCACTTTCTTAATTTTACAGGCGCAAAGGATTATTTTTTAATCTTCTTACCCAAAATCTCATCAGGATACACTCAGGATACAGCCTGAAGTAACTTTGAGTAATATTCTTTACAAACTCTACCCCAGAATAGCCTTCCCAGCCAGAGTAAGTATAACGTGGAGTAGAGTGTGCGATTTACAGACATCATTTCAATTTTCTTAGCGCCAAATCTTGCTGGCAACTGGAATGCACTCATTATCATTATCAAGATCGTGGTCATCCAGCATTTGATCCCTAATGGGAGTTTTTTCCAAGTGTTCACAAACGACTTGTTTGTATTCGCTGAATAGGGAATGGCATATCTTCAACAACTTGTTCCAAGAATGTTAAAGTATTGGCTGCCGTACGACGCTTAAATACTGCTAAGACCCTATATCCAGAATAATCATCGACAGAGGTATATAGATAAATCTCTGGTGCAATCTTACAGGGATCCATTTGTACTCTGTCACTAGGCATGGGGCGCTGGTATCGTTTAAAATCTTTTTTTTACGTTGGATGACTGTTGGTTTTACATCATTTCTAACCAGCACCTTGTGGATGGTGGCTAAAGATAGTGAATAATTGTGAGTCCGAAGCAATTCGCTTTGAATACGGCGAGCACCAAAATTACGCTTTCTGAGAGCCATAATCCAAGCTTCTGTTTCGGTGGTTACCTATAAGTGTATGAGCGCTTAGAAAGCTCTTGCAGGCCTTCTAGATCTAGCTGCTCATATCGCGTCAACCACTTTCGAAAAGTCGGTCTGGAAATGCCGCAACGGCGACAGACTAGACCTGTATTTTGTGTCTTTTCGTAGAGCTGTACCCACTCGATCTTTTTCTAATTCCTTTAGTCCTGGGACGATATTATATTGAACCGATCTCTATAAATCACACATTTTAAGGTTATACCTCAATCGAAATGGGCAGCGTAATCCCTACATATTCAACGAGAGTGAGTTCCCAATACTCAACGATTGAAGGCGATAGCCCTATCGCGCTTTTAGCCGAATCCGCTTGATTCAATGCCGAGCTCTGCATACCGATAACTTCCCAAAAGCCAAACTTTCCATTATCAGGGTGATCATTCGCATGAGAGCACATAAAGTTGTCTCGAACATCTGACACCGATAAAGACGACATAACTTCCTTTGTCTTTTTTTGTTGCTCTAATTTTAAGTGATCAGATATAGATAGGGAAAACTGTGAAGCCCCCACATCGATAAAACAACTTTCGCATAATTAACTATAATTTAATTAGTCATTATATTATGGTGTTGGCAGCTCATTTACTTCAGTGCCTTATCACAAATCGCCACCTCGGTCGTTAACATCAGTCCTGCAATAGACCCCGCTGCTTGTAAAGCGATACGTGTGACTTTTGCAGGGTCGACAATACCCATTTCAATCATATCGCCGTAGGTGCCGGTACTAGCATCAAAACCGTAACTGCCCTTGCCATTGAGGACCTTATCTATAACAACAGAACCTTCCCCGCCTGCATTTTTAACGATGTGATACATTGGTGCCTGCATCGCTTTCAACGCCACTTTGATACCCAAATTTTGGTCTGCGTTTTCAGCAACTAAATTCTTGAGCGTGTGAGCGACGCGAACCAAAGTAACGCCACCACCAGGCACAATCCCTTCTTCGACTGCAGCATGTGTTGCACACAGCGCATCATCAATGCGATCTTTCTTCTCCTTCATTTCAATTTCTGTGGCTGCACCCACTTTGATAATCGCTACGCCGCCTGCCAGTTTGGCAGCACGCTCTCGAAGCTTTTCACGATCATAGTCTGACGTTGTCTCTTCAATTTGTTGGCGTAGGGCCTGCACCCGTTTATCAATAGCTTCTTTGGTGCCTATACCGTCGATAATGGTGGTATTGTCTTTCGTTAATATTGCACGTTTTGCAGTGCCTAGCTGTTCCAGTTCCGTTGTCTCTAATTCTAGGCCTAGCTCTTCAGAAATAACCGTAGCCCCCGTCAAAATCGCAATATCTTCCAGCATAGCTTTACGGCGATCGCCAAATCCTGGTGCTTTACAGGCAGCAACTTTCAAGCTGCCACGCAATTGGTTAAGGACTAATGTGGCTAGGGCGTTACCCTCAACATCTTCCGCAATGATGAGTAAAGGCTTGTCTTCCTTCGCCACTTTTTCCAGTAGGGGTAAAAGATCACGGATGTTAGCTATTTTCTTTTCAACAATCAGAATCCATGGTGACTCAAGATCAGCCTGCATTTTTTCCATATTATTGACAAAGTGCGGCGATAAATAACCGCGATCAAACTGCATCCCTTCTACGATTTCAAGTTCAGTATCCAGACCTGAACCTTCCTCGATAGTAATGACGCCTTCGTGACCGACTTTATCCATGGCATCAGAAATGATTTCGCCGATTTCGCCATCACTATTAGCCGAAATAGTGCCGACTTGAGTAATTGCTTTACTGTCAGTGCAAGGTGTCGACAATAGGGCAATTTCTTTGACCGCTGCTGACACCGCTTGATCAATGCCGCGTTTTAAATCCATCGGATTGATGCCAGCGACAATGGCTTTTAGCCCTTCGTTAACAATCGCCTGAGCTAATACGGTAGCGGTTGTGGTGCCATCACCAGCATCATCAGAAGCTTTGCTCGCCACTGACTTCACCATTTGTGCGCCCATATTTTCGATTTTATCTTTAAGATCAATTTCTTTCGCTACAGTAATACCATCTTTGGTAATTAACGGCGATCCGTACGCACGTTGCAGCGCGACATTCCTTCCTTTCGGTCCCAAGGTAACCTTTACTGCATCCGCAAGAATATTCACACCCTTAAGTATGCGTTCTCGTGCATCCAAACCAAATTTTATGTCTTTTGCTGACATCAGTGTATCCTCAAAATAAATGTGTTAAATCAATAAAATGTGTGTTTCAACAGGCCAACTATTATGAAAAAATGATTAAGGTTCAACGACGCCGTAGACATCACTTTCTTTTATGATAATAAGCTCTTCCCCATCAAACGTTAACGCATCGCTTGATGCATAACGACCAAAAATGACTTGATCACCTGCTTTTACCGAGGGCGCATTTCGTTTGCCGTTGTCTAATATCTTTCCATTCCCTACAGCTATCACCTCTCCTTCATTTGGTTTTTCCTTAGCGGTACCAGCAAGGACAATTCCTCCAGTGCTCATTTTTTCTGGTTCCTTTCGGCGCACTACGATTTGATCATGCAACGGGCGAATCTTCATGTATTACTACTCCTAAATGTGATTATTAACGACTAAATCTGGGAAAAGGTAATCTGCCTGAATCACAACAGTCAATGGAGGTGATCACGATTACTTACAATGAGGGTGTTGACTAATATTCTCAAGTATAATTTAAACAGTAATCTGGCATCGTTCTTCTTTGGTTAGCTGCTCTAGTAGAGCCTTACAATCCTTTTTGGTCGAAAAATGGCAATCTATAATAGCTAACCACCTTCTGTAAAATGACACTTTTTATCCGTAACTAAGATATATTTCAGCCTAACTACTTCCCTCCATTATTTTCAAACGTAACTTAAACTTTGTAACTTAAGCCAGCCTTAAAGCGCTATAAATTACTCAATTTATATTTAATTGTTGACGTTTATTAAATCTGAAGAGAATGATGCTTAGTGAAAGGAAATAATGATAAAATTAATTGTAGATATTGATAAAATAGAGAGAATATAAATTAAAATTTATATTCTTTAGGTAACAGGGTCAGTTTATTAGAATCCATCCCTGTAGATTGAAATTCACCATGGACATGACTGATATATTCAAATATTAGCGAAGGCCTAATACTAGATTACAAAGATGATTCAGAGATAATATCTAAGTCCTTTATGTTGATTATTAAAATAATTTCCTGCCCATATTTTTATACTTAAAACCACTTAAACCACTTAAATACAATTATTTGAATGACCACAAGAGTCGTTAAGCTGATGGCAAATTCAGTAAATGCATAAGGATTCTCAGCGCCAGGCATCCCTCCAACATTAATACCGAAAAGCCCGGTTAAAAAACCCAAGGGTAGAAATATAGCCGTAATAATTGATAATAAATATAAATTGCGGTTCAGTTTATCCGACAGGCTATTGGCTAGCTCATCCTTCACAATTTGTGCGCGTTCACGAATAGCATCGAGATCTTCAATATAACGTATTACTCTATCCGTACTCTCTTGTAGCATACGTATGTTTTTGGCACTCATCCAGCTAAGATCAAAATTGCGTAGATTAGTGATGGCTTCTTTTTGTGGAGCAATATAACGGCGCAATAAAATTGCTTGCTTGCGAATATCGGAGATACCTTTGCGTAACTGGATATCGGGTCTATCGATAAGATGTTCTTCTAGATTATCAATATTCTCGTTTAAATCTGATATAGCAGGTTCCATGCGCTCTAAGAGTCTGAGACATAGAGTCGCCACAATATCACCTACCGTTTTTGGACCTCGCCCCCTCACTAATTGATCGCGAACATCCTGAATAGATTTTATTTTAGCGGATCTCACACTAACAATATGTGTATTTGTCACCCACAGACGAATAGACACCATATCTTCTGGCTGTGCCTTTTCATTACTATTGACTCCACGCATAGCAATCAATGCAGTATCGTCGATAACGAAAGCTCGGGGGCGGACATTTTCATCAAAAAGGGCATTAAGGCTCTGCTCATCTATTTCTTTGGCTAAACGTTGAGCATCCGCCTTAGAATCGGGATGAGAGGCATCCATATGAATCCAGATTGGTTGTTGCGCATCACCACTGAGTTCAATATTATCCAGATTCGTTGCCCCCCCTTTTCCATCGAGCTGAAATGCGAAAATAATATGTGTTGAATTTGTCATAGTGTGTGATAATCGCGTGTTGTTTTTTCTAATATACCAATAACTTAGTTGGCACACCACCACTTTGTCGGTCTACCTTACCACTCCCCTACCGCTCTTCTATGAGGATCATTTTGTGCAACTAACAAGATCACGACGTTTATTCTATAGGCTAACAACGAATCTATTAATAACCGCTACGTTGATATGTTTGTTTTCTAACTCTGTTACCGCAGAATCAATAGAGTTAGAACTAAATTTTGATTCACTTACTGTCAGACAACTTCTGCTTAATACAGAACAAGCCATCAAGAAGCAGACACTTACTCAGCAAGACATCGATAACAAAATTCATCAAATCAACCAATACCGCCCCGATATCAAACGGTGTATCACAGAACTTCAAAGAGTCTTGAGTGAAAATAACAAAAGCAACGAAAATACGGAAAATAAAGGAACGCTAGAAAATTTCGGTGCACTGGAGGAACCAACACCGAACCCTCTATCGAAAGAGCGACAGAAAAAACTATACTCCCAATTAGCTAATTGCCAATTATTAGGAAAACGTTCAGCTGGTTTGCTTGATGAGTTAATCAGCCAAAAAAATACTCTACTACTATCTTCACTGCAAGTTAAGCAACAACATGCAATAGTGGTGCTAAATACCCTGTTCCATGAACGTCAAAAAAATTTCCAGTCAGTGACCAGTTCAAGTGCTACAGCAACCATTAAGGCTATTCCAGAAACGACTATTTTATGGCTTTCCACGGCATTATTCATTGGTCTCTTTGCCGCCATATGGTTTAGACGACAACAGCCTCCTGCAGTATCCGCTACAACGATAGCAGTTAATTTTTCAAGTAAATTCGCAAAAAACACGGCAATCACGTTACGCCTTTATACGCCTATATTTTTTCCATTATTACTAATGTCGATAAGCTATAGTGTGATTCTATTCAATCAGCCCACTCCAGTGATGGCTTATTTACTTTATACCGTCACGGGTTTAATTTTTAGTGTAATGATTAGTCATATGTTTCTAAATACTAATGATAAAAATAATCCGTTAATATCTATTCAGCCTTATATTGCAAAATCATTATTACGTCGTTTATATGTATTAATGGCATTAGTCTTTGTCAGCGTCGTTACTTTCTTTTTACTTCGCGAATATAACTTTTCCGATAGTTTAGTCAATGGAATTAGATTATTGATTGTGTCCGCAGTAGTCATTAATATTATTTGGTTAATCACCGTAATCAATCGAGTCGCTGTATTGAAAAATAAAGGCAATTACTTACGTTATAGTCTTTTAGTTATATTAGTGTTCGCCTTAATTGCTGAATGGATAGGTTACCTTAACTTATCAAATTTTATGTTAATGGGTTTTGTCGGCACATTACTGGCGAGTTTAGTCTGGTGGTTAAGCTCTGAGTTTAGTCAAGAAGTATATGAAGGCTTGGATAATGGCACTCGCCGCTGGCATCGACGTGTACGTGAATACTTGCTTATAGCTGACCATGAGCCGATACCGGGGTTACTATGGTTTCGCTTATTAACTGGGCTTATTGTTTTATCGCTCACTGTTGCCATTATTTTAAAATCTTGGGGTTTATCAACAACCGGTTTTTTTATTATCCAAGACTATATTTTTGATGGATTTAAAATAGGCAACACATCCATTGTTCCCATTAAAATACTATTGGGCATATTATTGTTTGCTGTTATTGTTTTATGTTCGAAATGGATTAAGTCGAGTGTTATTCAACATTCGACTACACTAAAAAAAATGGAATTCAGTGCAAGAGAAACATTAGTGACCTTAGTCGGTTACATCAGTTTTTGTGTGGCGGTAGTAATTGGCCTATCAACTGCAGGCTTTAATTTTCAAAATTTAGCCATTGTAGCGGGTGCACTATCGGTTGGTATTGGCTTTGGCTTACAGAATATCGTCAATAATTTTGTTTCTGGTATTATTTTACTGTTTGAGAGGCCAATACGACGTGGGGATTGGATTATTGTAGGCGGTACAGAAGGTGTCGTTAAAAACATCAATGTTAGATCTACTTTAATCCGAACCTGGGATAACTTAGATATTATTGTACCCAATTCTGAACTTATTTCATCTCAAGTCTCGAACTGGACATTAACGGACACCTATGGCAGATTGATTTGTCCCATTGGCGTTGCTTATGGCTCAGATACGGCCTTAGTTAAGCAACTGTTATTAGATGTTGCCAATCATCATGAAGAAGTGATTAAGAAAACTTATGGCGATGTCTATGAACCCATGGTGATATTTAATAGTTTTGGAGATAGCGCCCTTAATTTTGAATTGCGTTGCTTTATACGTAATATTACGAAAATCAGAATAGTGGTCAGTGATATTAATTTTGCTATAGACAATACTTTTCGTGAGCATAATATTAGCATCCCCTTTCCTCAACGGGATATTCATATTCATTCTGACAAACCTAAAAAATAATTTTTTTTACTCACATTAAGGAAATTCTATTTTTTTGATATGCTCACTCTTTAGGATATATACATGACAAACTTCACGCTCATTAGAACAATATGGTAGACGATAATCCAAGTAAAATAGAAAAACTAGATACTAAGTACCTTTTAATCATGGTGCTGGTATTAATTATTATTGCTGTAGCGGCTTCAACAGTAAGATTTTACCTTTATAGTACAGATAATTGGCCTGAAGGCGACAGCGCATGGACAATGATTTTGTATACTGAAGTTCATGCAAATGATAAAGGCGCAGTTGTTCAACTCCCCCAGCCATGGGACACACCCTATGTGAAACTTTATGCTCAATCACTTTCGCATCCCGACTTAAAGCAGCAACGTAATAAGAAAAACAATCTTTCCAATGATATCGTTTTGGTGGCCTCGAAAGTGGGGGAATTGCATTTTACCGCTCAGTTTGACTTTCACCAGAGAGCCATAAGAATGCAAACCAATAAGCCGCTTACGGAAAAAAATCTGTCTACATGGCTTGTTGTGAATGAAGACCTTCTAGTTGCATAAAAAATGTCTGGAAAGCCGACTTCAGCCTAAAAAAACAGGGCGTTTGTAAGTTTTTTGGCTCCATCTGGAATTAACCTCTGGTGAAGTCCAAGATTCGAACATTTTTTC
>JBLHLI010000071.1:0-8746 GCA_047618765.1 Enterobacterales bacterium
TGAGAATAAAACAATGCCGATGAAAAAGTCGGGAATGGGAGCTTATATTATGGCTTCCTATGCTTACCAACAGTTAGAACAACTAGACAAATCTAATGAATTATTAAGGCTCATCAAACTAGAACAAGATAATATTATTACATCTGACGTAAGAGTTACTGCTAACCTCTGGTATGAAAAATCTCTAGTGCAAGCGATAGAAGGCGATCACCAGTTGGCTTTGATTACTCTTCAAAGAGCGATAGATGAAGGTTGGACTCAACCGCTTAGAACTAAAGAAGAGCCGATCCTAAAAGCTTTAAAGGATGATATAAACTTTAAATCTATGATGGCAGGACTTGAAACACGAATGAATCTAATGCGAGAGCAATTAGTTGTAGAGGAATCTTTCTCCAACCACTGGAAATCCTAAGAAGCAGCTCAGCTTTATTAAACCTCGCTTTAGAAAGCTGGTTTGTTTTCTGCTTCGTTGTATCTTGCTACAGAATCTAAGATTTCTTTCTTAGCGGCTCCAACATCTTCCCAACCTTCAATTTTCACCCACTTAGTTTTCTCAAGGTCTTTATAGTGTTCGAAAAAGTGAGTTATTTGATCACGTAGCATTTGTGATACTTGGTCAAGTCTTTCAATACCACGGTAGTCGTAGCAAAGCTTATCAACAGGTACTGCTAATATTTTAGCATCGGGACCTGATTCATCAGTCATCATTAATACTGCTACGGGACGACAAGCAATAACGGAACCTGGGATGATAGGGAAGGGAGTAGGCACTAAAACATCTACCGGGTCGCCGTCTTCAGACAAAGTATTAGGAACATATCCATAATTACAAGGATAGTGCATGCAAGTTGACATAAATCGATCAACAAAAATAGCCCCGGATTCTTTATCCACTTCATATTTAACTGGATCAGAGTGAGCAGGAATTTCAATAATTACATTGATTTCATCAGGTACGTTATGACCGGGTTTTACAGCATTAAGACTCATAATATTTTCAACTTTGTAGTACGTTTAAAAAGGCGCACATTATATACTTAACTGAGACTTTGGCAATATCTCATTTAAAAACAATTACCTAATGTAAATAGTGTAATAAAAACAATGGTTTACAGTTATTGTTTTATACAGTTTAATTGGCACTATACAAGTCCTTCATGGTTGTTTACACTCAGGAGTGAAACGGGGAGGTGATGCCAGTCATCTCTATAATAATAAAAATGAAAACATCTAAGGAGCATTCAATCTAGTAACGATGAATTATATTGTATTATCGTTCTTTATTGATAGGCACTTTTGATTTTCATATTAAAATAAGTGAGTACCTAATAATGTTAGATTTGCTCTATCTACCACCAGTTCTAGGTGGTATAGGATTAATTATTGCCTTTATTATTTATGGCATTGTCGTTAAATACCCAGCAGGTGATGAGAAGGTTACCAAAATAGGTGATGCGATCCACTCTGGAGCTATGGTTTTCATGGCTCGGGAATATAAGATGTTAGGAATATTTGCCTTTGTATTATTACTTGCAATATATTTCTCACCACTCGGACAAAACACCGCGATTGCATTTATAGTTGGTGCAGTAACATCATCTCTTGCAGGTTATATCGGTATGTTTACCGCAACCAAAGCAAATGTTAGAACTACCACTGCAGCACATAATGAAGGGGCATCAACAGCGTTAACGATTGCCTTCTTTGGTGGTTCAGTAATGGGCCTTTGTGTTGCTTCCCTAGGACTTATTGGACTAGGTGGTCTGTATTATTTCTTTGGTGGTGACCCAGATACTGCCCACACTATTCATGGATTTGGAATGGGCGCTTCAACGGTTGCTCTATTTTCTCGTGTTGGTGGTGGTATCTTCACTAAGAGTGCTGATGTAGGCGCTGACTTAGTGGGTAAATTAGAAGCAGGCATTCCTGAAGATGACCCTCGTAATCCTGGTGTTATAGCCGACAATGTTGGTGATAATGTTGGTGATGTAGCGGGTATGGGATCAGATATCTTTGAGTCTTATTGTGGCTCTATGATAGCCTGTTTAGCGATTGCCTCAACTATGACTGCCTCAACTTTAGGTCCTCAAAATGCATTGATGGCACTTCCTTTAGGCCTTGCATCAGTAGGCTTGATTTGTTCTGTCTTAGGTATATTTGTTGTAAAAATGATGTCTAGTAGTAGTCCAGAAGTCGCATTACGGGCAGGCACAATTGGAGCCGCTATTGTGTTTGTAGCAGCAGCATACTTCTTCATAGTGTCAGAAGGCGTTAGCATCAACATTTGGTTTGCTGTTTTATCAGGTGCTATTGGTGGAATCATCATAGGTCTAATTACTGAATATTACACAGCAGCTGAACCCATTAGAAAAATTGCACGAGCGGGTGAAACTGGTGCAGCTACCGTTATGATTACCGGTCTAGCTGTTGGTATGCAATCGGTTGTGTTACCGGTACTTACTATTTGTGGAATTATCTTTGTCTCTACTACTTATGCCGGATTATATGGTGTTGGTATCGCAGCAGTAGGTATGCTCGCAACAGTAGGTATTACCATGGCAATTGATGCTTATGGTCCCGTTGCAGATAATGCTGGTGGCATAGCTGAGATGGCGGGTCTTGGAAAAGAAACCCGTGAGATAACTGATTCCCTCGATGAGCTTGGTAATACTACAGCAGCTATTGGTAAAGGTTTTGCCATTGGAGCCGCGGCTCTGGCAGCCTTAGCTATTATTGCAGCCTTTATTGAAGTGATGAAAGTTACTAGCCCAGGTTTCAGCTTGCAGTTAGATAACCCTATGGTGTTAATCGGAATGTTTATAGGCGGATTGTTACCATTTTTAATTGCCTCTATAACCATGACTGCTGTAGGAGACGCTGCTTTTGAAATGATCCACGAAATTCGTCGTCAGTTTAAAGAAATTCCTGGACTGCTTGAAGGTACTGCTGATCCGGACACTGAAAAGTGTATTGATATTGCAACTACCGCAGCCCTTAAAAAGATGATTTTACCAGGTGTTATTGCCGTTGGTTCTCCAGCTGTTGTTGGTTTCGGATTAGGTGCTGAGTCTTTAGGTGGCATGCTAGGTGGCGCTTTGATCTGCTGTGTTTTAATGGCACTGATGATGGCAAATGCTGGTGGTGCTTGGGACAACGCTAAAAAGTATGTAGAGAAAGGCAATCTTGGTGGTAAGGGTTCTGATACCCATGCGGCTGTTGTTGTTGGTGATACTGTTGGCGATCCTTTCAAGGATACTTCAGGACCATCTATGAATATTTTAATCAATGTTATGGCAATCGTAAGTTTAGTTATTGCCCCTTTACTTTAAGTAAACATCTGATTAAAAGTTAAAAAAGTATCATTAAAAACGGGAGCTATTAGCTCCCGTTTTTATTTGTATGAAAAGCTATTTTTAGAAAAATTAAGCGTGATAATTCTTCAATTTCTTCTCAACCAAAACATTCTTCAGACGTACATATTGAGGTAAGCCATTTTTATAGGGCGGATAATCCTCTCCAACTATCAAAGGCTGTAGATAATTACGGCAAGACTCAGTGATATGAAATCCATCACGACTAATAAAGTTACGTGGCATCATTTTTTCAACATTCGCCACATCTTCAAGGCGAGCTTCTCCAATCGTCCAGCTGTACTTTTTTGTCGTTTTACGAATAATCACCGGCATGGTTGCATTTTTACCTTTTAAGGCAAGTTCAACGGCTGCTTTTCCTAGTGCATAGGCTTGCTTAACATCTACAGCTGAAGCGATATGACGAGCCGCTCTTTGTAAATAGTCCGCAACAGCCCAGTGGTATTTGTAGCCGTATTCATCTTTTATCATTTGGGCTACAACAGGGGCAACTCCGCCTAATTGTTTATGTCCAAAAGCATCAACGGTTCCTGATTCAGCGAGGAAGGTACCATCTTTATAAGCCGCACCTTCAGATACAACAATGACACAATAGCCATGCTTTTTAACAGTGCGATTAACCTTCTTAAGAAACTTCTCACGATTAAAAGAGATTTCTGGAAATAAAATAATGTGCGGAGCCTCACCTTCTTCTTCACTTGCAAGCCCGCCTGCAGCTGCTATCCAACCAGCATGACGGCCCATGACTTCCATAACAAAAACTTTTGTCGATGACTCACACATGGAGGCAACATCAAAGCCAGCCTCGCGGATTGATACTGCCACATATTTTGCAACGGAGGGAAAGCCAGGGCAGTTATCGGTAATGGGTAAATCATTATCAACGGTTTTAGGAATGCCAATGCAGGTTATTGGATAGCCCATTGTTTCGCTAATTTGAGAAACTTTATGAGCGGTGTCCATTGAATCACCACCACCGTTATAAAAGAAGTAACGTATATTGTGGGCTTTAAAAACTTCTATAAGACGCTCATATTCGGCTCTATTTTCCTCGATGCTCTTTAATTTATAACGACAAGAACCAAAGGCTCCTGCAGGTGTATGTCTAAGAGCGCTGATTGATTTTTTAGTATCTTTACTGGTATCAATTAATTCTTCTCGAAGCGCTCCGATGATGCCATTTTTACCAGCATATACTTTACCTATACGTAGTTTGTGCATCCGTGCTGTTTCAATCACAGCACAGGCTGAAGCGTTTATAACTGAAGTAACACCACCAGATTGAGCATAAAAAGCATTGGCACGAATTAATTTTTTAGATAAAGGCATTTCAAAAATCCTATTGTTTTTACAAAGAGAATGATAGAGCTGAGACTTTCGAGTGATGATACTTGAAATTGCTTATTCAAGATATGATTGATTCCCTATCATTTACATAGCTGTTAAAATTGTAATATAAAATTTATTACATGGCAGGAAAAATCCACAATTATGCATATTCATATTCTTGGAATCTGTGGCACTTTTATGGGCGGTATAGCTCTTATTGCTAGGCAATTAGGACATACTGTTTCGGGTTCTGACCAAAATGTTTATCCGCCAATGAGTACTCAACTAGAAGCTCAAGGAATTAAGCTGCATGAAGGTTATGACCCAGATATTCTGCAACAGGAAAATGCCGATTTAATCGTCATTGGAAATGCCATGTCTCGTGGTAATCCTTCAGTAGAATTTATCTTAGAGCGCGGACTAGCTTATACATCAGGCCCCCAGTGGTTAGCAGACTATGCGCTAAAAGACCGTTGGGTGTTAGCAGTTGCTGGAACCCATGGAAAAACATCAACGGCAAGCATGCTTGCTTGGATTTTGGAATATGCCAAGATGGAACCCGGCTTCTTAATCGGAGGTATCCCAGAGAACTTTGGCTTATCAGCCCGGATCACCGAATCATCATTTTTTGTTGTTGAAGCTGATGAATATGACACAGCGTTTTTTGATAAGCGTTCTAAATTTGTTCATTATCATCCGAGAACTGTTGTGCTCAATAATCTCGAATATGATCATATTGATATATTTCCTTCTCTTGATGCGATCAAAACCCAGTTTCATCACCTACTCCGAATTGTTCCTAGTAATGGACTGATTATTCTTCCGGGTAAAGACAAGGCTCTTGAAGACGTTATCGAGATGGGCTGTTGGACACCTTGTGAAACGATTGGCGAAGGTCAATGGCAGACGAAAGCAATTGTTGATGATTACAGTCAGTTTGAAGTTCTGCTGCAGACTGATAAAGCGCTATCAAGTTATGGAGCTCTTAAATGGGAATTAATCGGCAAGCATAATATGATGAATGCCTTAGCAGCCATAGCAGCTGCAAGACATGCTGGAGTGCCAGTGAATGTATCAATTGAGGCACTTTCCTCATTTAAAAGCGTAAAAAGACGTATGGAGTTAAGAGGTGTTATCGCAGATATTTCTGTCTATGATGACTTCGCCCATCATCCAACAGCTATAGCAACAACGCTTGAAGCACTACGTGCAAAGGTAGGTAATAAGCGTATTATTGCAGTGACTGATTTAAGATCGAATACAATGCGCTCAGGGCTTCATAAAAATACTATTAGGCCAGCACTTGAAAAAGCAGATATTAACCTTATTCATAAGCCTCTAGAAGCTGATTGGAAGTTAGATGATTCTGATGAAAATATTTCAGTTTATAGTGATACAGCAGAACTTTTGTCTAATCTTTTAACAATAGTTTCACCCGGAGATCAGGTGTTAATTATGAGTAATGGTGGATTTGATGGAATACATCAAAAGTTATTGAATGCTCTAACAAATACATATGCCAATAAATAGTTAGTTAAGTCACAGGGTCAACAATGAATAATTCTAATGCAATCAATGAAACAGCTATTAGTCTAGCACCTATTAGTTTAGCAATTACTGGCGCCTCAGGTGCACCCTATGCAGTAAGATTATTAAGTGTTTTAAATAAAGCCGGTTATTTTGTTCATTTGATGATTTCAGATGCGGCAAGAATAGTTATTGCTTCAGAACTTGACCTTAAATTGCCGGTTAATCCTGAAAAATTATTAGTTTTAATTGCTGAACGTTATGAACTTGACCGAGCATTAATTAAGGTATGGAGCAAAGAAAATTGGTTCTCACCTGTTGCAAGTGGTTCGTCCGCGCCTTCAAAAATGGTGGTATGTCCTTGTAGTACAGGCACCTTATCAGCGATAGCGACTGGAGCTAGTAATAATTTGATCGAGAGAGCTGCTGATGTAGTGTTAAAAGAGAAAGGTAGCTTAATTTTAGTACCAAGAGAAACACCTTATTCCTTAATACATCTAGAAAATATGATGAAGCTCTCGACAGCAGGAGCAACGATTTTGCCAGCGAGCCCAGGCTTTTATCATAAACCTCAAAGCATTGAAGATTTGGTCGATTTTGTAGTAACCAGAATATTAGATCACCTAAAAGTAGATATTGAATTAACCCCACGATGGGGATATACCAAGTAAGCAACCAGCTGAACAAAGTGTTGTTGTGGAGAAAGTAGTGCAAGCATTAAAGATTGAAAATTTAACTAAAGTTTATAAAAACAATGTTGAAGCCTTAAAGGGTATATCAATGACAGTGGAAGAAGGAGACTTCTTCGCTCTGCTTGGCCCAAATGGTGCTGGAAAATCAACAACGATTGGTATTATCTGTTCCTTGGTTAATAAAACTGCGGGCAAGGTTGAAGTATTTGGGCATGATATAGATACCGAACTCACCAGTGCAAAAAGAAATATTGGATTAGTACCCCAAGAGTTTAACTTCAGTCAGTTTGAGAAGGTATTGGATATTGTTGTGAATCAGGCAGGATACTATGGTATCAAGCGAAAGGATGCAATAATTCGGGCCGAAGAGGTGCTAAAGCAACTCGCTTTATGGGACAAGAAAGACTCTACCGCGAGAGAGCTCTCGGGAGGTATGAAAAGACGTTTGATGATTGCCCGTGCCCTAATGCATAAACCAAAGTTACTGATACTTGATGAGCCGACAGCCGGAGTTGATATAGAAATTCGCCGCTCGATGTGGGAGTTTTTACAAGAGCTCAATGAGCAGGGTACAACGATAGTGCTCACAACACATTACTTAGAAGAGGCAGAGACCCTTTGTAGAAATATTGCGATCATTGATGAAGGTCAGATAATTGTTAATACAGATATGAAAAGCATCATCGCTAAACTTGATGTGGAAACACTTGTGTTAGATGTAGAAGATTTACCTTCAGATATTGAGTCTCTTGGAGATTATAGTTTTAAGTTAAGAGATGAAAACTGCTTTGAAGTTGAAATTAAAAAAGGTCAGGGAGTGAATCGATTATTTTCTTTGTTAGAAGAGAAAAATATTAAGGTTTTGAGTCTACGTAATAAATCAAATCGCCTGGAAGAATTATTTGTAAGGTTAGTTGATAACAAATCATCAAATGCTAATGAAGCAGTTGTAACTACCACAACTCAAACCAAGAGCGAGAAAATGAATAATGTTTAATCATCCAAATTTTATTGCACTGTCGAGTATTGTACATAAAGAAATACAACGCTACACCAGGATATGGGTACAAACATTATTACCTTCTTCGATAACAATGACCCTTTATTTTGTGATATTTGGCAGTCTGATCGGTAAACGAATTGGAACCATGGATGGCTATAGTTATATGGAGTTTATTGTTCCGGGCTTGATCATGATGTCCGTAATAACGAACTCTTATTCAAATGTTGTATCATCATTCTTCAGTTCTAAATTCCAACGCTCAATTGAAGAAATGATGGTAGCACCTGTACCTAATATTATCATTCTTTTAGGATATGTTGCCGGAGGTGTCAGCCGAGGAATATTAACGGGAATGATAGTTACTCTTGTATCTTTGCTTTTTGTAGATATAGAAATTAGTAATCCATTTATTGTAATATTAGTAGTAATTTTAACTTCCTTGATGTTTTCATTAGCGGGTTTTGTGAATGCGGTATTTGCAAGATCATTTGATGATATATCGATTGTTCCTACCTTTATACTAACGCCGTTGACCTATCTTGGTGGTGTATTTTATTCGATTTCTTTGTTACCAGAGTTTTGGCAAAAAGTATCAATGGTTAATCCCGTTCTATATATGGTTAATGCGTTTCGTTATGGATTTCTTGGAAGTTCAGATATCAATATCTGGGTTGCAATTTCTTTGATATTTTTCTTCATTATTTCCCTGTCTGCAGTTGCAATGTACTTACTTAACAAAGGAATAGGGCTTAGAAGTTAATTAATCATTTCGCCTGAAGATTAACAGAATAAATCTTGTTGATCTTCAGGTGATACAGCAATTA
>JBLHLI010000072.1:0-8705 GCA_047618765.1 Enterobacterales bacterium
CTGAAGAGCGTGGTCAGAGTGAAGCTATTGCAACAAACTTAAAAGTTATGTGCGAACTGAAAGTTCCTATCATTGCAACTGTTATTGGTGAAGGTGGTTCTGGCGGAGCTTTAGCTATAGGCGTTGCTGATAAAGTTAACATGCTTGAGTATTCAACTTATTCTGTTATCTCTCCAGAGGGCTGTGCATCTATTCTTTGGAAAGATTCTGCAAAGGCTAAGGATGCTGCCCATGCTATGGGAATCACCGCAAGCAGATTAAAAGACTTAGGACTAATCGACAACATCATTAAAGAACCTAGAGGTGGTGCTCACCGCTCTCCCGGTGAGATGTCTAAGTCTCTACAATCAACATTAAGTGAGCAACTCAAAGACTTACAAAAACTTTCAACTGAGCAATTGCTTGAACAAAGATACGAACGTTTAATGTCTTTTGGTAATTATCAATAGTAGTAATTTAAGTGACAGCCTGAGCGCATTTTTAGCCCAAGCTAAAAATGCAGGCTGTCGTCGTTTAACCGTTGCCTTCAGCGGTGGCGTTGATTCTCATGTTTTACTCCATCAACTCGCTCAACTTCATCAACCCGATGATGTTATTGTTCTCGATGCAATTTACATTAATCACAATTTAAGTGCCTATTCAGAAGATTGGGGTGTGCATTGTGAAACAATATGCAAGTCTTTAGATATTCCATACAAGCAAATTAATGTTCAAGCCAAAGCGCTAGCAGGTGAGAGCCCGGAAGAGAAAGCCCGTCTTGTACGTTACCAAGCTTTTGAGAGTGAAATGCAAATCAACCATTGGTTGGTAACAGCTCAACATCAGGAAGACCAAGCAGAAACATTATTACTACAGTTATTAAGAGGGAGTGGAGCTGACGGGCTTGCAGCAATGCCATTTAAACGTACATTAGGGTCTGGAATGCACTATCGGCCACTGCTGAAAATATCTAAAGAGCAAATTGTCACTTTTGCCAATGAAAATACATTGCAGTGGATTGATGATCCGAGTAATCAAGATCAAAATATAGCTAGAAATTATTTACGGCATACTATAATGCCTGCATTGAAAAGTAAGTGGCCAGAAACAACCTCAATGCTCAGTCGTAGTTCAGATTGGCTTGCGGAGTCATCGAACCTGATGGAAGAGATTGCTGAACAAGATTATCAATTGTGTAAAAGTGATTATCAGTCTTTGAAAATCACCGAACTTAATCAATTATCTTTGAGCCATCAAAAAAATCTACTTCGATATTGGTTCCATTTATTAGGATTACAGCGTCCGGGTGTTGAGAAACTCAATGTGATTTTTGAAGAAATCATAGGGGCTAGAGAAGATGCTAATCCTTGCTTAAATTGGCAAGGTATCAGTATTAGACGATATCAAAATAAATTATATATTACAGCTACGTTATCAGATATTGATACTTCTTGGCAGATGAATTGGGATCTTAATAGTGCTTTAAATTTATCTGACAACTGGGCTTCAATTACTAGCATGAAAGTCGCTGAAGGAGGACTATCCAATAAATTATTAGGACAAGTGTTAACAGTAAAAGTGAGAAGTGGTGGAGAACATTGTCATCCAGTCGAACGTTCTAAAAGTCGTAGTTTAAAAAAGCTCTTCCATGAATATTCGGTACCACCCTGGTTACGAGATCGTTGGCCATTGCTCTACTTAGGAGAACGACTGATTGCGGTTCCTGGTTTATTTATCTGTAAAGGTTTTGAAGCGCAATCGACTGAAGTTGGAATAAAATTGTTGCTAGAATATAATACTAATCAATAGTTTATTAGTATTGATGTAAGGGTGAATTTAATCGGCTAATAAATTTTGTTCTAAATAAAGTGCCACTTCATCGGCAGGCATAGGACGCGAAAATAAATATCCTTGGCCATAATCAAATTTCATTTTCTTCAAAAGATTATGTTGTTCCACAGTCTCTATGCCTTCTGCAACAACTTCCATATTTAAACTAGCAGCAAGCGTTTTAATGGTATTGATAATAGCCATATTTTCTTCGCGCTTCTCCATCTCGCTTACGAAGGAACGATCAACTTTTAAAACATCAATAGGAAACTGATGTAAATAACTCAACGATGAATAGCCGGTACCAAAATCATCTAAAAGTATCTTAATTCCTGCTTCGGAGTATCGCTCGAGTAAGTTTCTAGCAGAATCAAAATTATCGATAAGAAGCGATTCTGTAACTTCAAGTCTTAGTAAGGCTACATCGTAATTGGTTGATTCGATTATTTGCATGGTGTTCTCAAACAATTCAGCATTTGATAGCTGTTTCGAAGATAAATTAACACTGACCATCATATTTTTTAGTCTTGGATCAGATTGCTGCCAATGCTTGGTTTGAGAAATAGCTTGTTCCATGATGAATAAACCAATATCTAGAATAAGCTCGGTTTCTTCAGCAATAGGTATAAAATCAACAGGACTGATCCAACCCATCTCTGGATGTAACCATCTTGCAAGGGCTTCAAAAGCAATAGGTACACCAGTAGTTAAATCAATAATAGGTTGATAGTAGACGCTGATCTGATTTTTTTCTAACGCCCGTCTTAGTGCATTCTCAATTTGCAGTCTCTTAACAGCCCTCTGGTACATACTTTCATCGAAGGTTGAAAATTGGGCATTACCTAACGCTTTTGCATGGTACATGGCAGTATCAGCATCTCGTAAAATTTCATCGGCACTTTTACTGCTATCTTTACTGAGACTTATACCGATGCTGGCAGAGGTGAAGACCTGATTACGCTCAAGATCAAAAGGAGCCTGTAGATATTCTGTTATTCTTGATGCAACGGTTTCTGCTGCTTTATTGATAGTAAAATCGAGTAGTAAAATTGCAAACTCATCACCACCTAGTCTAGCGACAGTGTCACCTGGACGAATGCAATCAAGTAAACGCTTAGATATTTCTTTAAGTAATAAATCACCAAAGTGATGGCCTAGACTGTCGTTAATTATTTTAAAGCGATCGAGGTCAAGAAATAAAACTGCAAAATGTGCATCGTGATTTCTTTTAATTTTCTCGATTGCTTGTCCGAGACGGTCTAAGAATAAAGCTCTATTAGGTAAATTGGTAAGGGCGTCATGAAAGGCGTCATGGGCCAATTTATCTTCAATAATTTTTCGCTCAGCAATATTATCTTTTAATTCTTCATTTGCAGTAACATATAGCTTTGTACGTTCTTTAACTCTTTGTTCAAGTTGGTCATTTGCACTTTGTAATTCTTTATGAGCTTTGATGATGGCATTGCCTGCGGTATGTCGTTGCAGTGATGCTGATATATGTTGGGCTACATGGCTAAGAAGATTACGGTCTTTGTCATCAAATACATTAGTCACATCATAACTTTGTACCGCTAATACACCGATTGTTTCTTCATTTTCATCTTTTAAAGGAACACCAACCCAAGAACAACTAGCCATGCCAAAGCTTGCTACATTGATGTCTCTTGATGTGGGATCGATCAATAAAGCTTCACCAGATTTGAGTACTCTTTCAGTCATCCCAAGTTGACTATCAGTGCTGTCTAACTTTCGGTCAGCTTCAACTTTACTGTGTAGATCAACAAAATAAGGAAATGTTAGGATAGTGCTATTATTTTTAAGTAGAGCAATATAAAAGTTTTCAGCAGTCATTAAGCCGCTGACAATTTGATGGATTTTTTTGTAAAATTGATTCAGTTCAATATTAGTTGTTGCTAACTCAGCTATCTTGTAAAAAGCCTTCATCAGATTTTCTGCATGACGCCTTTCATTAATCTCAGTTTTGAGTTCAAGGTTTATTGTTGCAAGTTCGGTTGTTCTTGCTTTTACACGAAGTTCCAATTCATTTCTTGCTCTGTGTAAAGCTTCATCGGATTGCTTTCTAGAGAGAGCCGTTGCCACGTGCTGAGAGACGAAAGCCAACAACTCGATATCTTTATCAGAATAACCTATCTTTGGGTCATAAGACTGGACAACTAAGGCGCCGTGAATTTTGTTACCTTTTTTTAATGGAAAGCCTAACCATTCATGTGAAGAGTCTCCTAGAATATTTATTTCATCTTTTTCTTCAAGAGAATCCATCAATGCTGAGTCGGCATGAAGCATTTTACCGGTTCTAAGCATGTAACCTGTTAATGAATTATTAATAGTCTCGATGGGTAATTTAGCAAGTTCATTAGCGATATATTTTGTTGAAACGTCAACGATGTAAGGGAAACTGATGGTATTTAGACCTTGATCGTATAAAGCTATGTAGAAATTTTCTGCATAGGTTAGACCACTAATAATTTGATGAATCTCACTCATAAATTGAGTGATGTCTTCAGCAATATGTGCTTGTTCTGCTATACGATAAAGGGCTTTGTTGAGTTTGTTTTCAGATACTGCTGAAGATTCAATTGATAAAGAGTTATTATTATTTGAAGGAGATTTATCGCTATCAAGTTGGCTTTTTTTGCCATCCTTACTTGCTAGAGTGAGTTTACCTGATTTTCGATTACTGATAGCAGTTCCCTTTACTTACTTTAATAGTTGTTAAAATATACTTCTGTGAGAGGTAGTATAGTACGAAAAACGTTATTGGATATCTCAAAACACCTTAAAACATTGAATTTTTAGTTTAAATGTCGAAAAAAATGCTTAATCTCAGATTTTTTATCCATTGCATCTTGGTATCCCAGTTTTATAAGTTCTTTGCAGTAACTTTTTTCAAACAATAAATAGCTTAATATATTAGAGCCTTTTTCACCTTCAATACCTAGTCGTCTGAAGAAAAATGATATTCCTCTGGGTAATTCATTGCTGTGTTGCTCTGCTATTGAGCCAAGATCTTTAGAAGGATAAATTACTAAAGATTCGATTTTCTTAAGGTTTAAATCGACCTGAGATAGTAGATCTTCAGGAACATTGTCAAGAATATTATTAATTCGTTCTAGCCGTTCCACATCAGAATCTAGAGAGTCGATAAAGATACTATCAAGAACATTGCCAGCAACATCGGCAATGGAAGGGTGTTGGTTTTCATCATAACAAGCATAATCTATTTCCTTTTTAGAATGTTCTAAACCGATGACTAAAACTTTGTCGGCCCCTAAGTGTAAAGCGGGACTAATTGGTGAAAGAAAGCCTACACTGCCATCGCCAAAAAATTGATTATTTATAGCAACGGCTGGAAATAATATGGGAATAGCTGATGAAGCCATTAAATGGCTGAGGTGTATATTGTCTCTAATGCCAATTCTTCTATGGCGCTGCCAGTTTTCAATATCAGGTTGGCCTTGATAAAAACTGTAACTACCACCATCGGTATAATCAGAACAGGTAACACAGAGGGCATCTAAACGCCCTTCATTGATCAATTCTTGAAGGCGTTGGAAAGGTACAACTTCACGAAGCAATTCTCGAAGTGGTTGGTTATCTAGTAGTGAGGTAAATCTTGGGCCTTTACGACCAGTGATCAAATGCCAAAAAAATCGCAGTGTTTGTTTGAACATTCCCTTGTAATCAGAGCGAAAAACTTTATTGACACTAAAGTTTGACCAGACAGATTCTAATCGACGTAGACCAATGCGATATTGTCCCGCATAACAAGCAAGAATAGTTGCATTAATCGCGCCGGCTGAGGATCCACAGATAATAGGAAAAGGATTCTGAGAATTTTTTGGAATAAGTTGATAAATAGCTTTTAGAACGCCTACTTGATAGGCTGCCCTAGCGCCTCCACCAGATAGTATGATACCTGCTTTTATTTTTTTTTCTGACAACGTTAATTCCGCTTTAGTATGCTCACTGATTTAAGAATAGCTGCTCTCACTAATATTGTCTACTGAATGGAGTTCTAGAAAGATTGATAGAAGCTATATTGATATTTAATCAATATAGCGCTTTATCTTTCTGGAAGAGGATAATTCAATTTTTCATAGAGAGGCTTCATTATTTCAAGGTACTTTCCATTGTCTCTAATATTTGAATAACTCTTTTGGAGTTTATTAACTATCTCATCACTGGTACTTAGACTTAAGGCTATTTCAAGACTCGTGTCGAGTTTTTTAAACTCAAGGATTTTGGTAACATTCTTAGTCTGAATATTATATTTATTCTGCAATTGATTAAGCCCAAGGGCACTTGAAATAAAAAATGTAATTCTACCTCGATCTATCAATTTATGAGTTTGCTCATTTCCTGAAGTCAGAACTAGATTGGTGAAGTTATTTTCTTTTAGATAGGCAGCCCTTATATCATTTCTCGGTACAGCAATGGGCTCTTTACGTATCTGTTCTATTGTTAGTGGAGGAGAGGGTAGGTTGGTTGTTAAGCAATAGAGACTGTAACTAATAGGGATTAATTCTCCAATCCATTTAAATTCACCTTCTCGACGGGCAGTTCTTCCCATCGGAAAGATTAAAATATTCTTATCGGCCTCAGCCTTTCTGAATGCTCTTATCCATGGCAGAATTGAGATGTTATATTCAAGTTCTGAATCCTCCAAGATAGCTTTTACTAGCTCAACAGCATATCCCTTAATTTTTTGATTCTTTTTATCCTGATAAGATAAAGTAAAGGCAGACTCAGTTACAATTTCTATTAATGGTAAGTTTTCGTCAGCCTGTAAATTTTGAAGAGATAGAACAACTAGTACTAAATAACAACGCATTATATATGGCAGACTTGTGCTTATTTTTGGCACTAGAAGGACTCTCCCTTGACTCTATATTAAATATTATGACTAAGTTATATTGCTAACCGCAGATATATTATCATAACAGCCTCTAGTATTTATAACGAGTACAAATAATAAATATTACGGCGTATGAATATTTAATTAGCGATTAAAAATACTCGATATAATCTGCAAGATGTTTGATATACATGAAAGGTTTTTAACATAAACTGTTATTTTTTTGCTACTGCCAAAACTTACAGCTATAGTTTAGAGTAATGTATTGTTATATCTAATTGAAGGTAAGGATTAAATAGAATGAGTAAAAATAAAAAAATACTTGTAATGGACGATGACGATATGATCCTAGCACTAGTCACTTCTATCTTAGAACATCATGATTATGTTACAGAAACGGCTTATAATGGTGACATTGCCTGTGAAAAATATCAACAAGCAATGAATGATGAAAGTACATTTGATTTAGTGATTATAGATCTCACAATTCCAGCTGGAATGGGTGGTGAAGAAGCTGTATTAGAAATTCTAAAAATAGACCCTGATGCAAAATGTGTTGTTTCAAGTGGCTATGCTTTAGATCCGATCATGACAAACTTTAGTGATTATGGATTTAAAGGTGCGATCAACAAGCCTTTCGAAGTTTCTGAGTTACTTGCGACATTAACTACTATCATCAACAACTAATCTAACCTGGTACTTCTTACAAGGTCTCTATTTATTTCAGAAATAAAGCCAATTACTCTGCCAAGCTTTAATTACTTTCCTTGAATAGTAATCCTTAGGATAACTGCCGTGATACCTTGCAAGGGCAGTGACAATTTGTTTTTTTTCGCGCTTCATATAAATTGCGAGAATTGCACAGCCATAGCGTAAATTAATCGCAATGTCGAAAAGGTTATCGTTTTCTTTGCCAATTGCTACTATCCAAAATGGCATAACTTGCATTAACCCTCTTGCGCCGACTTTGGATAAAGCATAACGATCAAAATTACTTTCAATTTGAATTAATGAAAGCACAACCTGGGGGTTTAAATTATTACGTGTAGCTTCCTTATGCACCAAAGCTAATAATTCCAGGCGTTCATTTTCAGGAATATGTGGGGCTCTATCTGCTAGACGTGAGCTCATATCTGTAAGCCAAACTTGGGCTGCATACTTATCTTCAAATTGATCTGCATCATCAATAGCCCGACGAAGTTGTTGTTTAAATTCATCATCAGGTTCATTTTGTTGGGCATTTAAGACAAGGCAACAACTCAATAGAAAACCTATGATTAACCCTTTAACAAGGTTAATCATAGAAGGGTTCATAGTTTAACTTTTCCCTTTAGGAAATTAAGCAGTTCTTCAAAAGGTACTTGCTCTGCATCTCTAGATGTCCGATGTTTATACTCGGCTTCATTACCATCAATACCTCTCTCACTGACAACGACGCGATGAGGAATACCAATTAATTCTGAATCTGCAAACAAAACACCAGGTCTTTCTTTTCTGTCATCAAATAAAACATCAAATCCGGCATCTGTGAGTGTTTGATATATTTCTTCACAGCGCTCTCTTACCCGGTGAGCACGATGCATATTCATTGGTATAATTGCAATTTGGAAAGGAGCGATGCTATCAGGCCAAATAATACCCCAATCATCGTGATTTTGCTCAATGGCTGCAGCCACAATTCGACTGATACCAATACCATAACAACCCATAGCCATGTTGATTGCTTTGCCATTCTCATTGAGTACAGAGGCTTTCATCATCTCGCTGTATTTTGTCCCTAACTGGAAGATATGACCTACTTCAATTCCACGTTTGATGGTGAGTTTGCCTTTTCCATCGGGAGAAAGGTCACCTTCGACAACATTGCGTAAATCAACTACTTCTGTGGCGGTTGCATCACGTTCCCAGTTAACACCGGTGTAGTGATAGTCACTTTTATTAGCGCCACAAACAAAATCACTTAAGACTGATGCTTCAGGATCTACAAGCATTGGAATTTCAAGGTTTACAACTCCGATAG
>JBLHLI010000073.1:0-8675 GCA_047618765.1 Enterobacterales bacterium
ACCCCCTACTGAACACGACCCTTTCTATTTTGGATTGACGATCTCGGGTCTCTCTCGCCTACAATTTGGGTTTTTGAGTAACTTGTGCGTTTATCTCGACGCCTTTAATAAATTTCATAGCGATGACGCAAACTGTTGAATAATTCACCTTAATATTTTCAGGGTTTTTTACTGGTGGGTGTCCCACTTAACTGACAGTCACTTGTTAGGGCTTAGGTCATACGGAACGCCTCGATTACGACCAAAAGCTCCTCCATAAAACTTATTAATATTAACGCCAATCTCTTTCTTCTCTTTATACTGTAAGAACATTTCTTCACTTGCAATTGCTATTTTTGAACCTGCTAGAGAATAGCCATTTTTCCGCTTTTGTATAGGCAAGTGTTCCAGCATCTGAAACTCAATTAATAAATTCTTAAACTGTCCTGAATCAGAAACCCCTTCGATACAGTTGATAAATAGCAATGCTAACTCTTTTGTAGAAAGTTGAGCTCTCAAAATACTAGAATATTTTCGTTTTTGCTCATTAGTAAGTTTATGTTCTTCATAACTATCAATTACTTTTAGTGCTTGATAAAGATTTCGAAAGTAGTGACCTAAAACATGATTATGGTGTTGCTGAATATTTTTATATCGATCTAAAGCATCATTTGGTGATTTAGCTTCAACAGATAAAAACGCTAAAATCTCTTCAAACACAGCTCGCCCTTCAACCTTAAGGCCCTTAGACGATAATTTAACACCTAGTTGCGCATTGATAAATGATGCAGAAATTCCTTTAAGAGCTTTTTCAGCTTCACTTCGATAACTTAATTCTTCCAAATCAACCTTGAGGTTATCAACAATTTTGTGGTGTAAATCTAAAATATTGAAGAATGTCGTTTCTATTGCTTGCGTACTCAATGCATCAGCTGTTTTTTCATACTCATGTCGAGAAAGGCGTAACTCTTGTCGCTGAATTACAATAGTTGCGATTAAACCAAACAGAGTAAAAAACGTTAATATAGGATTGAGAACTCCTCCCATGAAGTCACCAAAAACACCGCCACGATCAGTAAATGTAATTAAAGCGATATTAATTATTAGCAATAACATTGCACTTATTACAGCATATGAAAGAACTTTAAATAGAACTTTATTTAAACTAGTTTTTTCTTCCCTAGAGTGTGACTCAGCAAATAAGCTCTCAAAACATGGATACTTTTTATCTAAGTAACTATTCAGGTCTCTAAATTTCCCCATAAACCAATTTTTCATTTTATATCCAAAGTTTGACGATGCTTAGATTAGAGCCCTAACGCCGCCATCAACTGCGTAGCAATCTGGCGCGTCTTTGTGCGGTAAGCACAAAACGTGACAGGTTGTGGAGTCAGATTGCATGGCCTTGTTAGATTTTTTACGCACTGGGGCTACTTCTCTTTTTTATCAAGGATAACAAATTACTCAGAACTGTGATTTCCATCGATAGACCAAGGTTTGCTCTCGTCAAATATAGCCTCAATGCCTTCTTTTATTTCAGAGATATCATCCAAATACAGTACCCTAAGATTTTTTATCGCTCGCGAGCAGGCAACGTAAAGTAAATTTTGGGTATTAATATGTTTTTCTTTTACCTTTTGGTCAGAAAATAAGCGCCCCCTTTCTTCCTCATTTTGTTGTATTGCATTAAAGTATTTTTTAAATTTATCTTTATTCTTACTACCAAAACTATGCTCTAGGATGATGGCTACATTCTTGTACTCTTCACCCTTAGTGCCATGATAAGTATGGTAGCTAATATCACCAGTTTCGACACCATCAAGAAAGTTAACCCAGTTTATTAAGGATGTTATTGGCAACGCTAAGACACTATCGACTTTTTCTTTGGCTTTATCTTCGTCCTCCGAGTCCTCATTCATTAGAGCATTAATGCTGTCTAACAATGTTGATCGAAATACATCAGCAGGAGCCACCTTATCTTGCTTATAGTTAATGCGATTAATCAACGCTCTACCCAATGCCTCTTTAGCATCACTATTTCCAAGTCGATCAATGATTAAGTCTAACCAGTCTTTTAATGATGCAACTTTTTCACTTTTCAATTCACTGATAACCAAGCTTGCCTTGGAAAAGGCCATATTTTTGCTCGATGATCCAAAAATATCGTAGTAGGAAACCATACTCTTCTGTATATCTTGATAGAGCCTAACAAAGTTGTAAATGGTTAAAATTATTGGATGTAGCTTTTCTAATTGTTGAGATAACACTTGGGTATTTAGGTTGTCATAATAGATCGCTGATTTTTTATACACGTCATAAACATCGCCAAACCCATTAAAGCTTGCCATGAGTTTATTTGTTAATACCAAACAGTGAATTTTAGTCTCTTCATCATCTATATCTCCAGACTCTCCATTGTCTGTTAAGATATCATTTTTATACTCGGCTAGGAATTGTTGAGCTGTAGTAAGTTTGTTCTCTGAACTATTGTAGAAAAAGCGTACTGAACCATTATTTCTATCGTTAAAGATAGGCTCTTGAACTATTTTATCAGCACGAATGTTATTGGCCACATCAATGATTTGCTGGTGTGAGCGTCTATTAAATATCTTATCGACATCAACCAACTTATCATGAAGTTCTGATATCTTTCGGCCAACCCCATCATCATAAATGTTCTGCGCAGTATCACCAAAGTAGCCCACCACCCAGTCTTTACTGTTTTCTATTGCGTAGTCATGAATAGTTTTGACAAACTTAACCACGTTGCTGTGCGTATCCTGGTACTCATCAATAAAGAAATAAGGGTAGCTATCAATAATAATGCGACAAAGAGTAGGGTAAGTTTCAACGAGATTCAATCCATACTCAAGCAAGGTATCATGGCTGAACTTCATGTAGTGAAGTCTATCTGTATTTACCTTGCTGTCATAATTAACACGCTTTTCTTTTCCAGAATCAATTCTTTCTAAACACTCTTTAAGCCTTTGGTTCTTATACAATAGACCAACGACATATTTGAATTTATCTGCACTTTTCAGGTGGTCATCCAAAAACTCTGGTTTATTAATCTCAGTATTATTTTTATAGGCGTTCCTGAAAGGTGCTGCTTTTAGCGTTTTAGATTGATAGAAAATATCTTTAGTCTGCATAACAAACTGAATGAATTCTTGTTGCCGTGGGTTATCAAGGTTAATAAAAAACTGTGCTTTATCAGAGCTGTATAGTTCTTGATTATTTTTCCTTATAACCTCTTCTATTTTCTTTTTATGGAATATCAAAAGCTGAGGCTGAGACCTTTTGATTATCTCCCATAATCTTTCATGAATAGTAGAAACGTGTACTGCCTCTGAGTTACCTAATCGACTCTTTATTTCATTCACCGCAACATTGGTATAGGTAATACACGCCACTTTTTGCGGACTTTTGGTGGCAGCTATTTTGTTGACGGTGACGTATTTCAGCGTTTCGATTAGTGCGTAGGTTTTTCCCGCACCAGCACCCGCATTAAAACGAAAGCTTTTGAAAGCATCGACATTCCTGTTGATTCTTTGCTGAACCTCCAGTTCTTTAATCTCATTTGGCGTCATCAGAAGCAGCCTCTGTACCTTCAATTGCCGTACTTTCAGCTTCTACATCAACCGGCACCTCCGCTTCACTTGATGAAGATGTATCATTGGTTTGCAGCTTAGTAACAAGCCAATCTAAACCATCTTTTAAATAGTTTGGTAAGTTAGGTAAGTCATCACCGTCTTCTGAGGAAAGCAGACTAAATATCAGTTCATTAGAGAACTTACTCTTACTGTCTGAGAGTTTCTTTTGTAGCTTATAAGAGTTACGAATGAGGTTTGTTCGTGATTCTTGTCCCCCTTCACTTAAAATCTTATTATATATATCCGGCTTACAGTCTTTAATTACATCATTGATAAAATTATTTTGGTAATTCGTTAAGATTAACGCCTCTTCTAGGCTCGTCGCGTGTTGCTTCTCAATAGAATCCTTTTGGAATACAACATAAAGGTTATCATCCTCAAAGAATTCGATATCATCAAGTTTATCCGCTTCATTTTCTGGTTTATTTCTCAGCTGATGATTGAACTTTTTGAGGGTTTCATTGGTTGTTGTACGACCATTCAGGCTAATGATTTGAACATAGTCTGACTCTGAGCCAAGTACACAAGGCGTATCACCATCTTTAGCCCGCTGATTACATACTTCACAAGATTCACTTTCTTTGTGCTTTTCGTTCTTCTCACATTTTGCACGCTTGATATCTAAATCGGTCACAATCAAGCTAGGGACACTAAGTTTTTTCGCCAGTGGCAGGTACAATTTACCGTGAGCGCCATTGATGTTGAATACGGAGATATAGTAGTTTCTAAGAATTGGGTGGTTTTCCAAATAATAATTCAGCAAGGTTTCTTCTGTAATGCCCTCAACAAAGATAATCGCGTCAGAGAAAAACAACTCAGAGACTTTGTATTTGATGTGTTTCTTAATGAAATTAAGCTTTTTGTTAGCATCACTGTCTTCACTAGAAACTACGGCTTCATCCGTCAGGTTTATGGCTTTAGTACATTTGTTGATTGACGTTAAATAGTTAATATTATTGAAGGTATTACTGCTGTGAATCTTACTATTGACGATATGAGAAGAGTGAGTAGTAATCGCTATCTGACATTTTAATGTTTTTGTATCTTTTGAAGACGCATTTGCGATCACCAGTGCTTTTGTTACTGCATTATCAATACGCTTAACGAAGAATTCTTGCATTTGAGGGTGCATAAAAGCCTCAGGTTCTTCAATAAAGAGTAGATTAATACGGCTAAGATGACTGTTCTCTTCATAGCTATCAACAAAATGGATTATCTCACCAATAATATTCAGCAGATTGATATACCCTAAGCCAAATTGATCTTCAGGAATGTAATCATCGCCATCCATGAAGTTATATTTGATCAGTCCTTTCATAATGGCATCGTAAGTAACGTTGCCGGACAAATTCAGATCCACCTTGTTTGAGTTTTCCACTTCACCCAAAACTTGAGAAATATCAGTACTCTTAGAACCTACATTTTCAGATATTTGCTCATTAATCGACTCTATGCTTGCTTCTAAATCAATGCGAGAACTAGTATCATTGGTGAACTGAAAGGAAACTATCTTGTTAAAGACATTGCTTAGTACACCTTCTTTAAGGTGGCGATTAGCTTTAATTTCTTTAATATTTATCAGTTTTTTTAGAGAAAACTTCTCTGTTTTATCTCCAAGAAGATCAATAAACACAGTTTGATAAAGATTACCCTCCGTTTGAATAACGCTAGTCTTTTTTGAAAGCAATGCGTAAAACATCTCAAACCGCTTGTTGTTCTCTAGCTCTTTACCTTCTGAATCAGTAGTCTTAAAAATCTTGCTCGCTTCCTCCTTAAATGCAGACTCTTCGGTAAGCACTATCTTAACCATGATACATACGCTAACGGGCTCTCCATTACCTTCTTCACTAATTGACATAAAAGGAGCAAGGTGAGTCATCAAATCTTCATCATTAAAGTCCACTTTAATCCTCAAGGTGAACTCTAGATTAGGTGTCTCTAAGCGTTCAAAATTTGTAGCTCTACCCGCTTTAAAAGCTTGCTTATATTGATTGAATAACTCATTTAAGTAGGAGAGGTTAAAGTCTGATGCTGAGGCTTGTTCATTATGGCATAGCATATTTAATGCATTGACGACTGTAGTTTTACCGGCATTATTCTTACCGATGATTAAGGTTGTTGAAGGAGCAATCACTGGCTCTGGTTGCTTTTCTTCAGTACTCATATCGATAACTTCAGGTTTGACGAAACATACCGTATTATCTATAGAACGAAACTTTCGGTAATTCTTTATGGTTAGACTTTCTAAATGCACGGGATTTACTTCCTATAAATGGTTAACGCTTCCTGAAATCTAACGTCTGTGTATGGGGCGGCTGGAGCAGCGCGGAAGCCGTCCCAGCCCGCGCTTTTTGCGGGCGAACATGACACTTTTGTTATGCTTTTATTCATATTTTGAGGCCTCATCCCTTAAGCACTCTGCTAAATCTGAAGGTTCCATTACCCAAAGAACCCACTCTTCATTTGGAAAAACTGCTACCTTTATATTGTCAGTTTCAAATGTTGGTAGCCTCTCAAATAGAAATGTCTCAAGTGAAATCTCTTCAGCTTGGTGACCTGGAAAATGTTTATCTGCGATTTTTTGAGCGAACTCTGGATGCGGCCATACCGGAAAATATTCCAATTGCTCATCGGTAATTGGTATAAGCCAACCTTCATCGTTTTTAACTCCCCACAATTGCTCCCAATCAGCAACCTTGCCAACAAAATGAGAGCTGCGATCAGCACTACTCAGTGCTAATACAGATTCATATTGTTGTGGGTTCATTTTATAAGGCATCTAATTCTCTTTTGGAGCATAACGCTGCCAGCAACTGCCGGAGTGAATTGGCTGCTTTTTTGCGTCTTTTTGCAAAAAAGAAGACAATTTACGGAGGTCAGATTGACTGGCTTTGTTATACCTTTTTATGATCATTTTCTGGGAACTCAGAAGATACTATTTTTAAGGCTTCTAAAAGTTCGCTCACCTTACCAAAACTCGTGGCCTTATCATCAGGCGAGTTGACTGTCATTGAATTCAGTGGTGGGAGCCACTTTATTTCCCCCGCCTCTAATGGACTTCCATCTCTTCGCAAAGGAGAGTCGACCAAGCCTGTTTTCTTCCACATACTGACAGCATTAGAGCGGGCATCCTGAAGATCAATCAGGGCAGGAAAATTACGACCTTGAATCAAGCTTGAGATTGCAGAAGATTCCGGTATCGGTACTCCGCTCCAAACTTTAATTATTTTTGCAGCATAGTTCCAGCCAGTTGAAATAAAACTTGTTGACCTGACACCCCGTTCCAACTCTCTAATTTTGACTAAGGCTTTTTCACGAGTTGGCGGTTCAGCGAGTTGGGCTACTGAATCCGAGTATTCCAGATACCTCTGATCATTAATTAAGCGGTCAAATACAGTTATTAACTCCTTGGGTGCCGACTCTTTGGGGGGCGTTGGGGCATCAAAGTTTACGCCTTCATAAAGCCCCATCAATGACTCCAATTGAGCCAAAATAACTCTTGTCTGCATATCAGAGCTGATTTCGCGCAGATATCGAAAGTGTTTAGCTGCTTGTTCAGGATTGATGTCAACCTGAATCCCGTAATTAAACCCGATTGCTAACTTTCTCACAATGGAATGGGCATACTCGACACCGTTACGTATCTTACGAGGAGTATCTTTTGGAAATGTTAAACGTTGATCATCATCTGATATTTTAACCAGTAATTCAGTTCTTAAACCATGAAGAAGCCTTCGCATTCCCTCAATTTCATTTTTGTCTTCAACTATTTTTATTCGTTTTCTAAGTAGCTCTGGCATATCGTTTAACGTTGATACTTCAGGAGAAGAACTCGGCATGTAAATATCAACAGCTCCAAATGAAATATACTCTTCTAGCATTTGGGCAACGCAAGAAAAGTCGTTTGCAATTACCACCTCTTCAGTATCTTTTCTAACTCCCATTCGGGCAATAGGCAAAGATTCAAATAGTAATTTTGATTTATGCATTCAGTAAAATTCCTTCAGTGCACCAGAGGTATAACGCCGCCATAAACGGATGCCGAAGCAACGCGTAGGCAGTCCGGTGGAGGCCACGCCTTTTGTGGCCGGAACGTATTTGATGGCTTTGTTAGAGATATTCAATGCACATAGTCACAACAATTAATACACCTATTACCCCTAAAAACCAATAACCAATTTTACGCTTTTGTTTTACTTCTTGGTCTGTTGTATGAACTGGATTCGTAATTTTTGCAGCAATAATGTAACTTAACGGCCATGAGCATATGAACAAAACTAGCGGCCAAAAAACACCAAAAACGAAAGATGAAAATATAACAATAAATAGACCAAAATTGAACACTAAAGATATCGGATAACGAAAACTACCTGACAAGTAGTATTTATCTCCGCAGTTTTTACACCTTGCAGGAGAAGTACTATCAGAGTATGCCAATTTAAAAATATTTAGCCCTTCAATATTACAACTATTGCAACGTTTCACTTTATTCCTTTTTAAACTCTAACGCTAAGCTCACCTGTTGACGAAAGTGGCGTTTCTTTTGCGCTTTTTTGCAAAAGAAATGACGCTTTTGGCAATCAGAGTGCAGCGCCTTGTTAGGGCACGGTGTTTATAGAAACCAAAATACCTTGCCGATTATACATACTATCTAATTATTTGAAAAACTTGCAAAGCATGCGATTTTTTATTGTTACCAAATTATTATTTAATACTCTTGTTCTTTAACTCTGTATTTTTGATGTTTTATTTCTTCTTACAATACCGACAACCAATAAGTGAACATTTTCAATTGAGCTTAAACGAAGCCCCCATTCACGGTGCTTGGGAATGGGGCCAACCTCAACACCTCAATCTATTTTTGTTGTGCAAGCCATGCTTATTCGTCAGCTTTTATTCTTGGGCTTTTATCGCCCTAACGCTGTTGTAAGCGGCGACTTTGTAGTTGGTTGATTTTGTGCTACCCAGCACAAAAACGAGCAGCGGAAAAGACGTCCGATTGACAACCTTGTTAACCTTTTTTCTGCTTAGATTGAATTTTAC
>JBLHLI010000074.1:0-8667 GCA_047618765.1 Enterobacterales bacterium
ATAATAATCAAACAGTGTCTTTAACGCTTTACGCTGCCTTGGCGGTAATGCCTTCAATGATAATAATGCATGTAATAGTGGATCAGTTGGTGATCCTAAATATTCTGGTGTATTACGCCACCAAAAATTAACTAAGCCATTTATATCAGATAAGCCCTCAGCCTGATGCCACCACATACTGGGAATAAAAAGTGCATCACCAGCTTCTAAATCAGCGATCAAAGCGTGTTTCATCGCCTCGGCAAACTTTGGATAACGTTGTAAATCTGGAGAGCGTAATTCAACCATACTGATCTGTTGACCCGCAGGTGTTAGATCTATTGGCCCCACATATAGATTTTGTAATTGATCAGGTGGAAATAATGTAAAACGTCTTTTACCGATTATGCTACAGGCAATGTTATCGGGAAAATCAAAGTGGGGAGCGACAACACTTTGATTACCTAACCAAATACTTTTAAGAGCATCAGTGTTCGGGTCTAAGTTAAGATTAAGGTCAAGATCATGCTCATCAAGAAAACCAGGAAGAGCCTCTGCTATTGCCGTAGAACCAACATAATAAGTTGGATTGTTATCTTGCCCCTGAATCTCTAAGAGTTTATTTAACAATTCATCAAGATGAACATTTTGTTGGATAAAATTAAAGCCGCTTACCTCATCGTTATAAAAGAATCGACCATTGACCTTAGGATCTGCTAGAAAAGCGGTTACAGCTTTACCTTGATAATACTGCAGTAAATAACGAATAGCCGCTTCATTTGACTGATTAGCCTGATCGACAATCGGCCAGTGTTTTACTAGACCTTTTAATAGGCAGGGAACCTCAAGCTCTGATAAATTATCAGGAATTTTACCAGGTTCACAGTCTATAACATTAACTGGCTGAGCAAGTGCTAATTTCACAGGGTTATCCAAGAAGATTATTTCGTCTTTCGATGAGTGCTCGCATTTGAGACAATGATGCCATCATCATGGTTATGGGTATCAGTAAGCCCTTTTGGTTAATGTCCTCTAAAGCTGCAGCATTGAGCTTGGTAAAACGATCCTCTGACACCATACTAAAGCCAACTAATTGATAATTACTGTGATCTTTAAGTGTAATCTCGAAAGTCGTTGGCTCTAATAGATCATATTTTGTTAAAACTTCACTAAGTAATTTATTTTGTTCTTGACCGGTATCGATAGACTCAAGCATTTTAACAATCTTTTCGAGGTACTCAGTATAACTACCTTTTTCATTAAATATTAACTCACCATGATCTTTATTAACTCTGGGATGATCAACATTTACAGTGACTACTTGCTGTCTTTCTGCATCTCTAGATGATTTTTGAAAACCAATCAGAAAAGGTTGTCGTTGAATCATAATTGGTACATAGGAGGCATCCCAACCCTGCTCTGTCAAAAATAAATTTTCACCTTCAGCAAATCCAAACAAAGTTACAGGAAAAATAAATTTGGAATCAGGTTGCTGATACATAACGATAGGATAATGAGCTAAAGCCAGTCGAAATTCGAATGGATATGTCATACAAAACATTACATCATCACCAAACTTTGCAGCTCGATCGGTTTGAATTTTTAAATTTGAATGCTGAACATTATTAAGCATTTGGTTATTTGACATTGTTGCTTCCTGTTTTGCTTCTTGTTATGCCTCGTTTAATCGCCAATTATGTCTAATGGTTTCGAGTAATTGGCGATTCGAAGGTAAATGTTTATGCAGCTTTTGGATCTGTTGCTGCTTTTGAAATTGTAATTGTTTTAGTAGTTGCTTTTCATTATCTGCTGAACGTCGTAGATTAAGGTTATTATTTGGTTTAAAACCCATGCCACAGAGAATATATTGATAACTGGCAGGAGGAAACATCTGCTCTGCTAATTCAACATCGGCATGCCAAGGTGCCCTTTGTTGCCATATCTCGAGTCGTGATTTTAAGCGGCTAGGTGTACTCGTTGGTGAGCGATGATCAAGCCAATAGTCGCTGTCTTCTCTATCAGAGAGAACATAGTGTAACTTAATAAAATCAACGATATTGTCCCAGTGATGGGTAAAGCGTTTATTAAATTGTTCTGCTAGATAGGGTAGTTGAGACTTTGTTGCTGGTAGATGTTCACTCAAAAATCGTGCTGATAATTCAATTAACGCCATGGCTGTGGCTTCAAGAGGGTCTATAAAACCCGCTGATAGGCCAATTGCAATGCAATTACCTTTCCAGTGAAGCTCTCTATGACCTGGATTAAAAGACAGCTCTCTAGGAACAATTTCATCGACATTGACATGGGGGGCAGCTGTTTTTAAATAAGCTTGTAAATTTTCTAGTGCTTGCTCTTTAGAACCATGACGACTTGAATAAACTAAGCCAATTCCGCGACGAGTTGGCAGGGCTATATCCCAAATCCACCCAAAACTATGTGCTGTTGCATTGGTTGTTGATGAAATTGGACCCTGTTCATTTTCATGGGGTACCTGTATCGCTAAAGCTCTATCATTAAACAGCACATCATTAAGCTCAACCATTGGCACACCAAGATGCTCACCAATGAGTAACGCTTTAAAGCCTGTGCAATCGATAAACAGATCGCCTGATATTAGGCCGTGATTATCTGTGCTTACACTGTCAATATTATCATCAGTGCTGGTGACAGATAGCACATCATCAGAGATATACTTAATACCCAAATTTTTTAGACAGTGTTTTTTAAGCAGTTGTGCAAACTTACCCGCATCCAGATGATAGCCATAGTTGACTACACTGGCATAATCCGGTGTATTGGCTTGTTTTGGTGCTAAGTGTTGTTCACAGATAGGTATTTGATTAGAGGCAAACTCACCAAAAGACTGGGCCATATCTGAATCGAGCCAGTGATCGACTATATTCAGTTCAGAGTAACCGACAGGTAACGAAAATGGATGGTAATACTGCTCGTCTTTACCCTGCTTCCAACCTTTAAACTTAGAGCCTTGTTTAAAGCTAGCATCACATTCACTTATAAATTGTGCTTCAGGTATACCAATTCTTCGAAGTGTTGCAGCCATTGAAGGCCAGGTACCTTCACCTACACCAATGGTCTTTATATTGGGCGATTCAATTAAGGTTATTGAAAATTGCTGATTTAGTTTAAATTGGGCTCCAAGTACCGCAGCAGTTAACCACCCAGCGGTTCCTCCACCAACAATAACAATCTCTTTAATAGCAGCATTCATGTTTATTTGAACCTAAAAAAAACTCACCAATGCATGATAACAATGGTGAGTCTCTACTGTACAGTAAGTTATGAAATTTAGTTGAAAGTATACCTAAACCCAATGTTGTAACGTGGACCTGTTTGACCAACAAAGTTAACTTGAGAGTAATCTCTTGCATAACTACGATTAGTTTCACTGGTTACGTTAATCGCTTCTACGAAGAAACTTAAACTATGATTAACCTCGTAACTTGCATTAATGTCCCACTGCTCATATTCATCAACATAGCCTGGTTGTGTTGAACCACCAGCAAAGAATGAGTCACGCCAGTTGTAAGCTATCCTAACTTGTATACCATCTCTATCATAGTAGACAATCATATTACGAGTATCACTTAGACCTGGTACAGCAAACTGAGGTTCATCTGAAAATCTATCAAAATCTACATCGCCGCTGACAAAGGTTGCATTGACTATAAAACCAAAGCCGGTGTCGACGAAATCATGTTGCCATGCCGCCTCCCAACCAGATATGTTGGCAATGTCATTACTATTAGCTCTAGTTTGTACATCAAATAACGCAGCAGAATCTCTTCCAATAACACCAGTGATAACGCCATTTGCTACATCAACACCTGGTTCATTTGCAAAATTGGCAAATATATACTCTCGAATAGAAGCATTATTTGCACCAGCACCTAGAGCAGTTACAGCATCGTCATAAAGTGGACCAAAACCTGGATGTGCGAGCCCTTCAAATACTTCAAAACCCTTCACTTCTACGCCTGATACAAAATTTTCTACTGCCTTATGAAAACCACCAATTGAAACATAGCTAGCATCATCATAATACCATTCTACAGAGATATCATTATTAGCTGATTGATGTGGAATCAAACCTGGGTTACCTAAGGTTCCGGTACCTGCATCCTGTAAATCATTACCTGTACGTCTAAGTACGTTACTGACAGAGAGGCTACCAACTAAATCGCCATAACCTGAACGTGCAATCGTTTCACTGTATGAATAACGAGCCTTAATATCGTGTCTAAGTTCAATATCAAAATCCAAGCTAGGTAGTATGAAATCGTAACTACCGGTTAATCCAGATGTGATTGACTCATCGGCTTCAACTACATTGAATTCATTGGTCGATGCCCACTCAATTCGAGTATAGTCTTTTGATTCTGAGCTTGATGTTACGTCGGTTTCTTCATATCGCAATCCGACAAAAAGATTAAACGGATAGTCGCCGATATCACCAATTAAATTATACTGAATATAGGCAGCTTTACTTTCTTCTATAAATTGGTTACCAAATCCTGGGTTGCTGTCTGCGCATAAACCTGTGCCACAATCACCACCTAAGCTACCCGGAGCAAGATACAGAGGATTACTAGGATCGAGACCCTGTAAAAACTCAGCTCGCTTAATCAGTTCAATCATGTCATAGGTGAAGAAATTGTTATTAATATCAGCACCGCTTGAAAATTCGTCATACACTCCTGATAGACTTGCAGGTGTTACTAAATCTGATATTGCACCATAAGCTGATGCTTGATTCTGGCCCCATGTATTACGCTGAACAAGTGACGATGCCTCAAAGTTAGTAACTTTAGAAACAGAAATACCAAAATCAATCGTTTGATCAGCATCGACTTCAAATGCACCGTCGAAATGGGTTTGTTGAATATTCATTTCTGCCCAGCTATTAGCAAAGGTACTACCAGTAATTTGCATATCATCAGGTGACAAAGGATCGCTGGCCACTGTTGTCACAACGGGAATATCGCCTTGTAAATTAACTGTAGCACTAGAGCGAGTAAAAGCCGACGCTGAGAGACCAGCGGAACTACCATAGATACTATTGGGTGAACGCTGTGAAGTTGAATCATGATGATCGAACTTCAGTCTAAGTCGGTCTGTAGCATCCCAACGTAAGTTCAAACCAATGGAATTCAGTTTGTTTTTAGATGCATCAACACCGGCACCATGTGGGAAATCGGGCTGGTCATTACTTTCTGTGTAGATTAACGGTGAAACAATAGGACCATCTGACCAAGTTGCTGATTGTGCACTAGGTGAAAACCAGATTGACATATTGTTGTAACGGTGATCTGAGGTCAAGCCTGCATAGGTATAATCAAGCGTTGCTACCAGTGAATCTATAGGTTGATATTGTAATGTTAACTGGCCATTCTTACGTGAACGTTCCCACTCATCAAGGCTATAAACAAATTGTTGAGGTATGGCAGCTATATCACCTGCACTCGGTAAATTCGTTTGTTGGCCATTATCTGGAACATCTGCTCCATCACGTTCAAACCATCTGGAATTGTTTACTGATTGCTGACCATTATTACGTTCTTGTATACTCGCTGTAATCGCAACACCAAAGGTATCGTCAAAAAAGGTGTCACTAAACACACCAGAGAATTCAGGAGTAAAGGCATCACCTTCGATAGTAGAGGTATCATTAACCGCTTTAAGACCAAAGCTTGCGTTCAAGCCAGGTGATTCGAGTGGTCTAAGCGACAAGATGTTGATTGTTGCACCAATACCACCAGTAGGAACACTAGCACGACCGGTTTTATAAATTTCAACACCAGCAACACCTTCGGAAGCCAAATCGGCAAAATCAAAGGAACGACCAAGTCCTGAATTGGTTGGCATTTGACGGCCATTCAAGGTGACTAAGTTAAAGTCAGCACCAAAACCACGAACCGTGACTCTAGAACCTTCGCCTTGAGAACGATCAATGGAAACACCTGTGATACGTTGCAGAGATTCTGCCAAGTTAGTATCAGGGAATTTACCTATATCCTCAGAGTTAATAGCATCTACAACACCAGCTGAGTTTCGCTTAGTATCCATTGAGCGCATTAAACTGCCTCGAATACCTGTTACCGTAACGATGTTATAGTCTTCGTCTTCCTCTTCCTCTACAGGAACAGCTTGCTCGGCTTGTGACGTCGATTCATCGACGTTTTCCTGAGCATATATCGGACTTAGAATCGTTGCGCCTAAAGCTAGAGAGACGCCTTTAGCTATTGCATTTTTGAGGAAAATTTTCGTATCCATATTTTGGTTAACCTTGATTTATAGTGTTATTAGTTTTTATACCATTGCAGCATCGCATACGTTTGTGTCAAACAAAACCGCCTTGCGATAAGTGGGTTTTGTACTGCGGCAAAGTGGATTATTGGCAGTTTACCCATTTAACGACTTACTGAAGACGCTCTAGAAACGATCGATAATTCCTACTCACCTTTAACGATGTGCCACCATCAAGATGCAATAAAGCTTCACCTTTAGTGAGTTTTTCAATTGTATTCACCTTGTTTAGATTGACCATCGTTGACCGATGAATTCGTCTGAAATAAGGTAAATATAGTTTTTCTTGTAAATCTTTCATGGTACTTCTAATGATATGGGTTTCACCTTTAGCATGAACACACATATAATCACCTGCAGCATCAATCCATTCGATGTCTTCATAGGGTATTAGAGTAGTTCGTCCAGCATCATTAATTGCTAAACGGCCATTGTTGATCCGTGGTAAATCATCATACTCAATATCATTTTTGATATTCATATGACTAAGAGCTAATAATAACTTAGTTTTCTCTTGAAGAATTTTTCTAGACTCTTTTCTTCTTTTAGCGCGTTCAAATGCTATTTCAAGACGTTTAAACTCAAAAGGCTTGAGTAAATAGTCGATTGCATTCAACTCAAAAGCTTCTACAGCAAAATCATGATATGCCGTGGTAAATATGATCATAGGCGTTGATTCAGATTGCAGACTTTTTACTAACTCGAAACCAGAGAGTCCTGGCATCTCAATATCTAAGAAAACCACATCAGGCTGTTTTCTGATAATCATATCGAGTCCATCAATACCATCCGAGCATTGACCAATAATATCTACATCAACTAACTTCTCTAAATGCGACTGCATTAGGTTACGAGCCAGTAATTCATCATCTACGATTAGAGCGGTCAGTTTACACATAGATTAAGCCCCTATTCAAAATAGTAAACGATGTAGATGATTTCTTAGCTTTAGAGATAACGCAGGAGATCGCGGAAATTTGATGAATTGGTAAATTGCTATGATGGGATAAGGCTTTGTAGTTATTATTCATGGAATAATTTCCCCAATTCAGTGTGTTTAATTTCCAAGTAGTGATTAATTTTCAAGTCGTTATTTTAATTTATTATAGCTATAACTCTCTATTACATAACATTCATGACAGCGCTGTCAATTACCATTACATACACTTATGAAAGCGCTGTCAACTACTTTTTAATTAACTGTATAATCTAGGTAAGAAATAAAGAATTTAGCAGCCGCTAGGGTTGAAGTTCAACCCTACATCTAGTGGTATTCTAATAAGTACTTTGGTGCCACCTAACTCGGATTCACTGATTACAAAATCATATTCATCTGGGTACATAACAGATAACCTTTTTTGAGTGTTAGTTAAACCCAAACCAGTGCCATCGTTGATTGAGTCAACATTCGCCAGTGTTTTATAGCCGGTGTCTTCAATTAACAATCTCAGTTTATTATCTTCAAATTTACTAGAAACTCTAATAGTACCGCCTTCTGGTGTTTTAGAAACCGCATACTTGATGCTATTTTCAACCAGTGGCTGCAGTAAATAGATGGGGATTCCGACCTTTTGACTTTCTTCAGAACAGTCAATTTCTATATTAAGTCGAGAACCAAATCGGATTTTTTCAATCTCTAAATATTTTTGAAGAATACTTAATTCATGTTTGAGAGGCACAATAATATTATCTTGCTGCTGAAGCAAAGCACTACGAAGGAATTGGCTAAGCAATATCAACATCTTCTTAGCACCCTCATCATTTTTAGATTCAATCATAGAGTAAACTGAATTTAAGGTGTTAAATATGAAATGTGGATTTAACTGATAACTCAAGAACTTAAGTTTGGCTAACTTGGTTTGATTTTCAGCTTCACTTTGTTTCAAGAGAGTTTGTTGTTGTTCAGCTTGAGACTTAAGCAAATTTTTATGTTCTTTTTGAAGCAAAATATAATATTTAAATCCATGATAACTTGCAGCCCAAGACATAAAAATAAAAATCGAAGAATAAAACCAGCCACCATAGTCAAACAGTAAGATTTGTTCTTTTGTCATGATTTGAAAGGTTTCAATAATGATCAATGTCCAAATTATAGATATCACAAGCGCCACTAAGATAACTATTGCGAAGCGTTGGATCAGCGGTTTACCCCAGATTCTGCTGTAGATGTATCGCATTGGAATAGTTAGAACAATCCCTAACAATGAACGCACAAGATTGTGGGCTATATAAGGTAATTCAGGGTCATTATAAAATAGCGTTAGGGTTAAGCTAGAAAGAATAAACAAGCCACCCCAGCCAATGATTTGAATAGTCCAAAAGAGGGCATTTTTATTTCTGATCAAATAGCGGAAACTTGAACTT
>JBLHLI010000075.1:0-8602 GCA_047618765.1 Enterobacterales bacterium
AAAGTTCATTCAAGTTTAGAGGCTGTTGGATTAACGGCAGCAGTCGCGACAGCTCTGACTCAAAAAGGCATCAGTGCGAATGTAATTGCGGCTTATTACCATGACCATATATTCGTGCCTTCTGACAAGGCAGCTAGTGCTCTAGAAGCTTTATTAGCAATTAGTAAGTAAGTGGAGCTAGTGACATATCATCAGAAATATCACTAGCTTAGAAGAGATGTGATTAGGGCTGTGTATTTAGGGGAGAAATACTCAATTCAACTCGACGGTTTAACGCTCTTCCAGCATCAGTATCATTCGATGCAACTGGATATTGTTCTCCAGCTCCTCTAGAGCTCACTCTTGAATTGGCAACACCTTGGCTAGTAAGATATTGAGCGACCGCATTGGCTCTTTGGTTAGAAAGAGTTAAGTTCGCATTGTCTGATCCGACACTATCAGTATGGCCTTCAATATTTAAGAGCGTATCAGGATATTGATTTAATACCAAAATGATGGAGTTTAAAACTTCCATGAACGAGGACTGTAAGTCTGAACGGGCCGTATCAAAGGTGATATTGTTTGGCATAATTAACCGAATACGATCGCCCTCTCTTTTTACCTGAACTCCAGTATTAACTAACTGTTTTCTTAACTCACTTTCCTGAGTGTCCATATAAAGACCAACACTGGCTCCGATTGCACCACAGCCTGCTGCAGCATTTCGTGCGCGTTTGCCAGATTTTGTTGCTCCGATGAGTCCACATACTAAGGCGGCACCGATACCATAGGTAGCAGCTTTACCTGTACTGCTCTCACCTGTGTAAGGATCTAGAACCTGACAGGCTGATACAGATACACAAAGCGTAAGAATTAATAGAGTTGATTTAATGTTCATAATTTCTCCAAATGGAAGAATGATTGTAATGCGCTATTAAGTTAGTATTATAAATATATTTGAATTTAAATATATAAGTATTTAACCTTATGAGCCAAGAAGACAATGAATAAGAATCAAAGTTTCATTTTTGTGACCTTTGCCACAATTTATATTGCTTTAACACTGCTAGATGGCTATCCCTTTAATTGGATTTTAATGCTAATTCCAATGTTATTCTTAATCGTAGTGACTGCCAGACAGTTAGAAACCCTATCAGATAAAGTCTTTTTAACTGATTTAGTGTGCTCTACTTATTTTGTACAATACTCATGGGTTAGGAGTATGTTTAACGATAGGGTTGTTCAGTAATATATGAATTATATTCTTTTAGCAATGCCATTATTTGCGTTGATGATCTTTATTGAATTTAGCATTGATCGTTACAGAAAAACGGGTTATTACCGAATAAATGACTCTATCAGTAGCTTAAATGCTGGTGTATTAAGTCGCGTCAATGGTATTTTTCGTAAATTGATACCCCTGGTTGTCTATGTCTATCTAGAGAAGAATTTTGCTCTGTTTGACATGCAAAATTCAATGGCTTTATGGATGTTTGCCTTCGTTCTTTATGACCTATGTTATTACTTTAAACATAGATTTAGCCATGAAATAAATATTTTTTGGGCATCACATGTCGTACATCATTCAAGTGAAGAATATAACTTAACCACAGCCTTGAGACAGACAAGTGGAAATTTTATCAATTGGATTTTTTATATTCCCATGGCATTAATCGGTATTGATCCTATTATGTTGGTTACTGTCGGTTCTCTTAATTTACTGTATCAATTCTGGGTGCATACAAGGCACATTCCAAAATTAGGTTATTATGAATGGATATTTGTGACACCGTCTAATCATCGTGTGCATCATGCAACGAATGACCGATATGTTGATAAGAACTATGGTGGTGTGTTTATTATCTGGGACAGACTCTTTAATACCTTTACTGAAGAGTCTGAAGATGAGCCTTGCAATTATGGAATCAGAAAGCCAATAAAGAGTTGGAATCCAATTTGGGTTAATCTGCATTTTTTTACACAGTTGATAAAAGATGCTTGGTATACAAAACGCTGGCAAGATAAGTTAACTATCTGGTTTAGACCAACAGGTTGGCGTCCTATTGATATGGAAGAAAAATTTCCTCTGTTGAAATTTGATCCAAAAACCTTTAAAAAGTTTGATAATCAGATCCCAACTGTTAATAGTTATTATAGCTTGTTACAGCTCGTATTTATTTTAGTCGGTGTATTCTTATATCTACAAAATATAAATGAATTAAATACTTTTCAGCAATTATTTGGTGGCAGTTTAATTATATTGAGTTGTTTTTCTGTGGGAATGATTTTAGAAGGTAGAATATGGGCTATAGCCCTAGAGTATATCCGTTATGCTTGTCTTGTTGTTATTGCTTACCACCAAGAAATGCCAGAGCTATTTTTAATGAGTTCGATGGTCATCGCTCTTATTAGTTTTGTGATGGTCTATTTTGTGAAGCCAGTGGACAGTTCTAAGGTGTCCACTATATAAGTTCAATTATAAAAAGGTGATGAACATGGATAAAGCACTTCAAACAATGATTAATAATATGTCTGAAAAAACCGGTAAGAAGTTAGAAGACTGGATTAAAATATTACATGAAAAAAACTTCGATAAACACTCAGTAGCAGTCTCATTTTTAAAAACAGAGCATGGTGTAACACACGGTTTTGCAAATACAATAGTTACTTTATCTAAAGACAAAGGTGAATCTTCAGAAGATTTAGTTTCAAATCAATATAGTAATAAAGAGCAACTTATACCAATTTATGAAATGCTGCTCTCGACAGTAGGAAAGTTTGGTAATGATGTTGTAATTACTCCTAAAAAAACAACTGTAAGTTTAATTAGAAAAAAACAATTTGCTTTAATAAAACCTGCAACCAAAACAAGAATTGATTTGGGTTTAAAATTAAAGGATGTAGAAGTACAGGGTCGTTTAGAAAATTCTGGATCATTTGGGACTATGTGCACACATAGAATACAGCTACAAAATATTTCCGACATTGATAATGAAGTTATTAAATGGTTATCAATGGCATATGATAAATCAGTATAATTTAAACTAGGGATATAATGATGTTACAAGAACAAATCATCTGTAGAAGTATGGTTTCAGAAAAGTTTAAAAAATCGATACTAACGATTCTATTTATTGGTGCGAGTTTGACGCTTTTTCCCACAACTGCAACAGCCGAAACCAACAACTGCTTTCAATATATTAAGCTTGAGCCTAGCTTTATAGCATTTACAACAAAAAAGAACAGCAAACTCGGTGAATGGTATCAGCGTACCTTTGACCTTAAAATAGCTAAGGAGTTTGCTTTTCCAGATGGCAGTGTCACTGGAATTTTGATGCATAATGATGAATTTGTTGTCGAAGTATTTTATAGAAATGAAGTGTTTGAAAAACAAGATTATGTTGCTAAGTCTAGTTCAGAGCAATGGCGCGGATTTATGAAGTTTGGTATCTATACTGATGCAAATCTTATTGATCTTAAAGAATGCTTAAAACAGCAAGGCGTGAAGGCTGGACGGATATTTAATGACAAGAATTTGGGCATTGATTTACTTCAGGTTATAGATCCTGAGCAAAACGTGCTTGAAATTATTTCCCGTATAAAAAAATAGGTGTTATTGAAGTCAGTCCTGGCTTTAAACTTTAGTGGAAAAAAAGAAAAGGATTTTTCAAAAGAGGACATACAATGAAGAATATTAAGTCAGTCGATGTAACTAAGAGCTCCTTCAAAATAAGTAGAGATTTTACTATTACTGAATCTGTACACAACATGCATAAAGGTCCGCCTGAACAATTCGATGGTTTAAATGTAGGGATAATTACATTAGAACAAAACCCACCTCACAATGGGGAAATGCATCTAGACGGGGATGAAATATTATATGTCATGTCAGGTGAACTCTGTTTGACCAGCGATTCGAACCCAAATGAGTCATTAAATCTTTATCCAGGTGACTCCTGTATTATTTCAAAAGGCGAATGGCATAAAGTTAATGTAATTAAATCTACTCAATTACTTTATATTACTCCAGGACTTAATAATGAACATCGACCACTTTAAGTATGTTAAAGATGAAAACTCCAGTTATTGGATTACTTTTCTACGCAGGAACTTAATAGTGAATGTAACAACTGGCGATTAACTGGAAAAGGAGAGTTTAAATTGGAAATAGCAGAATTAAACGAATGGTTTTCACTAGCTGCAAGTGTTGCCGTTTTAGCGGGTATTATTTTTCTTATTATTGAAATTAAACAGAATACAAAATCTCACCAATCTGACTCTAGAAAGGCATTATTGTCCAATGATCAAACATCCTTGTTAGTTGCATTAGATCACCATGATATCTTTCAAAAGATGAATCAACCAGAGACGTTGTCTCAAGCTGACCAATATAGACTTAGTTTTATTTTTGCTATTGATATCCGAAATAGAGAGTTTGAGTATTTTGAATATACTAGTGGAGCTATTGATGAAGATACTTGGAAATCATACAAAGACCTAATATTGATGAATCATACAACAAAACGTGGACGTAATTGGTGGAATAAAGTTGGACGAGAGCTCGTTAATCCTGAATTTTGTAAAATGGTTGAGAAAATGCTAGCTGAGCATCCGACCACTGAACTGTGGGATACTCTTGGGAATTGGGATGAAGAACCGTCTGATGCATAATCTACAACTAATTTGATACACTGTTAGAACTATATTTCGAATGCTATTACATAAGGAGATAAATAATGTTTTGTAGTCAATTTAATCTGAGAGCATATTTTTACGCTGCATTTAATGGTGAAAAAGTAAAAATAAAAAAAGGAGATATGATCTTAAATGAACCCAACGGTGAACATGGGTTAGTGAATTATTCTGAATATGAAATTGAGTTATTAATAATGCAAGCTAGACTATAAATTTTGACTCAGATGATTAAGCATTTTTACTTTCAGTTATTTTTATTGCTGTGTATTACCCCCCTCACTTCTGTTGCTGAGGCTAGCAATAAAGCAGATCTAGAACAACAAATCAAAAAAATTATCACCGATGAAGACCTTGTTGGCATTGTATGGTCAACCGTTTCGAAAGATTCGGTTAGTATTGGAAGTGCAGGTTTTTCAAATAAATCCGAAAATATTCTGATGAACGATTCACAAAAAATGCACGTTGGATCGGTAACTAAAACGGTATTGGCAATTGGTATATTACGATTGATCACTGAAGGCAAGCTTGCATTAGCAACTAACGTAGAATATTTATTGCCTGAGATTGCTTTTAATAATCCATGGAAAGAGACAGCACCAATAACGGTAAAGAACCTTCTCGATCATACTGCAGGCCTAGATAATATTAGAATGTGGCAATTCCTAAATTCAACACCTACACCAGATATGCCACTGAGCAATGCTTTCCCATCAGATAATCTCAAGCTACTTAGGGTCAGAACAAAACCGGGTACACAGTATTCATATTCAAATATGGGTTATGCATTGTTGGCAATGGTAATTGAGGCTGTTACTAAAGAACGCTATGAAAACTATTTGGATAAAAACCTGTTACAGCCACTGGGAATGTTAAACAGTACATTTCAATTCATTACTCAGACTGGTCCTAATAAGGATGCAGCCTTGGCATTAGGCTATTATGAAAATAGCGTTTCACAAACTGCGCTACCTATGTATCTTAGGCCGGCGGGACAATTTACAACAACGGCTCCTGACATGGCAAAGTTCATGCAATTTCTATTAAATGATGGTGTTTTAATTAATAGTGCAATAATTGATAGTGCTATAAATGAAAAAGTATTTATCCGACTAGATTTAATGAATCTGTTGAGTTACCCAAATCAAACTAACGCTGAGAAAGCAGGCTTAAACATAGGCCATGGTTTAGCATTAGCAGTAAGAGATAGACATGAAGTAGTTGCTAGGTGTCATCCAGGAACAACCTTTGGTTTCCAAGCTTATATCTGTTTGTTTCCTTTGGAGAAAAAAGCATTTTTCTATTCCATAAATACTGATAATGAAACCGCAAATTACGAAAAATTTAACAGCGCATTCATTAATCATTTATCGATAAAAAAAGCGTCTATAGCACAAGCTTCATTGACACAGGCAACTGAGCAGTTAATGGATTTATCTAAGTTAGAAGGTATCTATCTCCCTGCTCCAAATAACATGGCAGAATTTGAGTTTTTAGATTTACTGTTTAACTTTAAGTGGTTAACCCGTCAAGATGACAAAATTTTGATGCAAACGTTACAAAGTGCCGACAGAGTATTAATCCCCGTAAGTGCAAACCTGTTTAGAGCAACAGACAGAACACAAACGTCTCATGCGGTCATTATCGATGAGAATGACGATATATACATTAGCAATGGTCTTAGTACCTATAAACAGCAGTCAGCACTCCTCTTGATCAGCTACTGGCTCAGCCTCATGCTAGGGCTGTTTGGCCTGTTATATATAGTCTTGGTGGGTATTTATAGATTAGTGACAAAGAAAACAGAAAATCGCAACTTTGTTCTATTGCCATTATTAAATATTCTAGCACTAGCAGTACCTATATATCTTTTCATGAACCAACCCTTTATCATTTTTGGAGAGCAGACATTAGCCAGTTTGTCTCTTGCTGTGATTACAGGACTTCTTCCTATAACCTTGTTGCTCCCGTTGTTTTATATCTTTAGGAAAAAACTTAATAGCAAGTGGGCAATATGGGACTGCTCTGCTTTAATAATGTTGATGCAATTATGTTTGGTCCTCATTTATTGGGATGTTTTCCCCGCTATATTCTGGCAATAATACATGCTTGTATTTAACTTTCCACCAGCGAATAGTTAGAGGTACAGCAATATTTAATAAAAAAGTGGTGATCATCAAGGTATAAAAAGCTTCAATAGTCATAATGTGATATTGGTCATAAGCAATATCCATCACAACAAAAGCTAACTCAGCTCGTCCTAACATGCCAAATCCAATTAATAAGCTCGATGGCCAGTCAAAGTTACCGGTATATTTTGCAGCGATTGCTGCAGAGGAAACTTGTCCTATAAATAATCCTGCAAATAGTAATAGTGCCTGAGGTAGTACGGAGAGAAATAACTCAGATTCAAATATCAATTTAGTACCGAGTGTTACAAAAAACACTGGGCCTATCCAGGAGAAGGCGATATTGTCGATCATGTCTCGAGCTTTATTATAGTAATCAATCTTCTTTTCTTTGTGGAAGGAAAAGTATTCTTTTTGAATAATAAGCCCGGCCATATAGGCGCCAACAGCTGGATGGAAGCCAAATTCGTGGGCAAGTATTCCAACAGAAATAGCAATTAACAGCAGCGATAAAATTGTATATTCACCAGCGCCCATAGCTAATATTCGACGAAGGTTTACCTTTCCAATAGTAGGGAAGTGTTTTAACAGTCCTTTTTCAGATGGGAATAACCAGCCGCCCATAAAGGTTACAATAAGGAAAAATGCTACAGCTTTTCCAATGATCAATAAAATTCCATCCATTGATAGAGCTGTTTCTCCAGCTGCAACAGGAATCATAATTGCGACTAAGGCTAGCGAGGCTATATCATCGAGTACTGCTGAGGTCATAATGCCCGTTGCAGCAGGCGTTTTACTGAGTCCTTCAGTCTTAAGCGATACCATAGTCAGTGACACAGCTGTGGCAGTCATCGCTAAGCCACAAAGCAATGACATATTCGCATCACCCCAAAAATAATAAGTGGCAGTATAAGCTACGGCAAAGGGAACTATCGCACCAAAAAAAGCAATCCCCCAACTTCGCTTAATACTTTTCACAAAGTTCTTAGAGTCTTCTTCAAAGCCAAGGGCAAACATAATGATGATAATGCCAAGTTCTGAAAAACTCAGGATGAAGTCGGGCATTTGTTCTGGTAACAATCCGGTATTGACTAATATTGCACCACAAAATAAATACCAAAGTACTGGAGTGAGTCTTGTTATATGAGCCAAAAAAGCTGCGATAAAAACACTGACCCAAATGATGGCTAGAATTTCGATATCATGCATTTTGATTGTTCCTAATTGTTATAAACTTTTTCTATGATTATGATTATTCTCTTTACTCTATGTGATATTGTCTTAATTGAAAGATAAATTGTTTGATCCATATCAAAAGGTGTTTAATTGACAAATGAATGAGAAACAACAGCAAGTCATATGCCTACATGGTTTGGGGCGAAGTCCTAGAAGCATGGCTAAATTAGCAAAAACTCTCAAAAATGATGGTTATAGAGTTTTGAACATTGGCTATAATAGTTTGTTAGATAATTATCAAGATATCTTGACGTCATTAAATGCGCGAATAAATGATTGGTTAATTCCAGAGCAAGTGGTTCATTTTGTTGGCCATTCTTTTGGTGGAATTTTAATTCGAGGATTGCTAGCTGAAAATTCGAATTGGCAGAAAGGTCGTTGTGTGATGATAGGTACTCCTAATAAAGGTACCAAAACAGCATCCTTTATGGTGTCTCAATGGTGGTCAAAATACTTTGTACCTAAGGTAACCTCAGATCTTAAACCTGATAGTGAGTTAATGAATACCTTAGCTGAGCCGTCAATCGAAACGGGTATCATCGCAGGCAATGTTAATTATCATCTAC
>JBLHLI010000076.1:0-8593 GCA_047618765.1 Enterobacterales bacterium
GCAGGAGCTGACGCCGCTAAATTTCAACATTTTGATGCGAAAACAATAGTAAGTGATGTGGGTTTTAAATCTTTGGGAGAGAAGTCAGCCCATCAAAGTTCTTGGGAAAAGTCAGTATATGAAACATATCAAGACGCCTCACTGAATATTAATTGGACACCTGTTCTGGTTGATACCTGTAAAAAAGCCAATATTGATTTTTTCACTTCTCCTTATTCAAAAGAATTGGTTGATGAAGTAGACCCATATGTTCCCGCTTACAAAATTGGTTCTGGCGACATAACATTTGAAAAACTAATTACATATATTGCAAAAAAAAATAAACCTGTTTTGTTGGCAACAGGTGCCTCTTCAATGTTGGATGTTGAAAGAGCTGTCAATATAATTTTAAATCACAATCAAGATTTCATATTGATGCAATGTAATACTAATTACACTGGTTCACTTGAAAACTTTCATCATATTAACCTGAATGTGATAAATACATTCAAACAAAAATATCCAAATATGATTTTAGGTTTAAGTGATCATACACCTGGGGACACCACTGTTTTAGGCGCTATCGCCCTAGGTGCGCGTGTAGTCGAAAAACATTATACTGATGATAATGAAAGAAAGGGACCAGACCATAGTTTTTCCATGAACCCTAAATCGTGGAAAGAAATGGTAGAACGCAGTCGTGAAATTGAAGCTGCGCTTGGAACAGGCATTAAAATAATTGAAGGTAATGAACAGGATTCTGTAATATTGCAAAGAAGATGTATCCGTACCACAAGATCACTTACGAAAGGTCACGTAGTTACAGAAGAAGATTTAATCGCCCTTAGGCCTTCACCTACTGGTGCCGTGCAACCATATGAAACAAGTCTTATAGTGGACAAAAAACTAATCGAGAATGTAAATGAAGGTGAAGCGTTATACTTAAACCAAATTGAGAAGACGAAATGATAAAAGGAAACGTATGCGGTCTACGTGCCATCCAACGTTCTGATTTAGATACACTTCTCAAGTGGCGTAATCGTCCAGAAGTGCGATGTTTTTTTCGGGAAACAAGAGAAATTTCCCCTGAGCAACAAACGACATGGTATGAAAATATCGTCAAAAATGACCCCAGAACTAATATGTTTTCAATTGTTAGATTAGAAGACAATGAATTAATTGGAGCTTGTGGTCTTTGCTATATAGATCAAATTAATCAAAATGCGGACTTTTCAATATATATTGGTAAAGATGACCTCTATATTGATGAAGTATATGCAGTTGATGCGGCACAACTACTTTTGTCTTATGGATTTGATGAGCTAAATTTACATCGAATATGGGCAGAAATTTATTCAATAGATGAGCCAAAAGTTCAACTTTTTGACACTTTAAACTTCGTATCCGAAGGTGTACATCGAGAAACCCATTGGACCGAAGGTAAATGGGTAAATTCCTTATTTTATGGCATACTGAAAAAAGACTATCTTAATCAAAGGGATGACGAATAAAGTTATTCACGACAATATAACCTTAAGTATTTCTATAACGTCATCTTGCTGATCTAGGGTCATACCATTGATATAATGGTATGCTAATAGCCTCTGAGTAGTTTTTTAGATTGAGGATATTGTCCTTCAACAAAGCCTAAGCTTTTATAATAGGGTTTAAAAATATACAGGAACATAATGAATGTTAGCTCCTATTTAGTTTTGTCATAGCTTATCAAACACCTGCTTGTGAGAAAGCTCTATTTCATTAAGCTTTAAGCGAATTACATATAGGTGACGTCCAGAATAACAGTCTTAAATTTGCGTCGGGGATATTAGCACAAGTTCGTTTATCAACAAGCTCATCTAATCGAGTAATATGATCAAAAGGGGGAAGAAAATATATCAATGCCTATTTTTTAACTTCATTAAAAAGTTCTTCATGCCACTCCCAAGGCGTATAAGCCTTCTCATAGAGTGATAAAGAGTTGAACTATCAGCCCAAGTGTCATCTTATGGGATTACAAAATCTGATTTTTTTCAATTAAGAGTTATTGTGTCAGGAGTATAAGTTTGAAGTTTTAATGCGTCAGCTCCTATTTCTTTGGCAGCACGAATAATATCAAGGACATATTCAATCTTTCCGCAGTGATTTCCCGACAACTCTGGAATGATATAGGTACGATATCCGATTCCAATTTTATTATCATTAATCTGCATGATTTTTCCTAGTTATACCTTCTAAACACCAATTAAACCAAAAAGACATCATGAAATATCTTATAACTTATTTATTTAATTGGTTGGTAGCTCATTTCCTTTCACATAAATGCTTATTTTCTTCTAAATAATTGAAGCTCTGAATTATACTTATCTACTGTTTGATAACCATAGGGGATTACACTGGAATCAACCAATTCATAATCGGGTAACATCTTCAAATAATCATCTGAAAGAATTGGTGTCGTTACTCCATAAGGGTTAGTTTCTGTCAAAAGCTGCTTACCTTCTCTTATATTCCTCAAAAGAACCCATTTAGTTTTTAAACGTGAAATATGTTTACAGTAATTTTCAACGATATTGGGCTCCATTTCTTGAAAAGAGATATAGTTTACAAACAAATCAACCTTGCCGACTAATTTTTCTATTTGCCACGAACAAAGAACCGAAGCCATCGGAAGTTTTTCAATATAAATTATAGGTTCATCTTTGGTTTTAAAAAATGTTGCAACATTATCCGCACCTAAAACTTTACTCAAATAATATTGGGCAACAAAACTGGTTGGAGGGATATCAATATCAATATATTTTACTCCCTCAACACCTGATTGGGAAAGAACTTCCCCTAAAGTACCAAATCCGGCACCAATTTCTAACACAGTTTTTGGAACATCACCCTTTAAATGCTTTTTAAGAAAAGCCAAACCAAGTAGATAGTTTAAGGCGGATCTAGAATAAAATTTACCTTCAAATTCAAAATGTTCTTTAGGAGTTCCTACTTTACTTTCAGAAAAATTATGTAAATTTGGTAATTGAGTTGGGATATCTGAGGCTTTAAGAACTCTGTAGTCACCTAATGCTTGGTTATAACCTGAAAGAAACTGCTCTAAACCAAGTTGTGGCTTAGTTGCTGTTGGTATATTCTCTATCAACCATTGTTTAAGACCGTCAGATTGTTCATCTGAAAAGCCGCCACCTGGATTACCATAGGTAGGGACAAAAAAATCCAAAGGCATGGGCAGTGATCTAAAATTCTCCACCCCTTCTCGACAAAACTCTTCACACATTTCAGAGGAAGCTTGAGCCCAAAAGGAAGAAGGTTTATATAAATCATTTTCTTTTTCCATTGCTTTACGAGCCATCTCTAACTCTGGATAATCATGCATTTTGATATTTCCTCAAACATTAGTAAATTATTATGTACTATAAACAGAGTCAGCTCTTTTATCAGAGACTCTATGTTATCAATATATTGTACTTAATATTGCAGCTATAATTGAATAATCCAGTATTGGTTTACCACGAAATGATTTTTTCTAGAAATCCGTCACCTTCACCTACGAGGATGATACAAGTTTTAATTTAATTGCATCTACCCTGCTCTTTTAGTAGTACGGGTGGTTTATTTAGCGAATTCAACAACACCATTATGATTAACAGGCATCTCTGTAATAAAAATCTATGACCTCATATATGCAAATTCGATTCAATCATTACTCTAACATTATTTATCGAAGTAACAGGCTAATAAAATCAAGCTTATTTTTGGGGTGATATGAACTAACTAGTATAAATATTATAATAAATAACATCGCTGCATTAATGAAACTGCCATATATATAAAATTTAAGCTATCTTAAAAAGTTAAACAAAGACAAATTCTGAATCCTAACAAAACTTGATTGCGCTGCTTCTAGACCCATTTTCCTTAAATTCAAATCAGTAATTGCTTCAGCTAAATCAAGGTCTCTTACATTGGATAATGATATTTTACTGGTAATAATAAAATCACTGTTTATTAATTTTTGATTCTGTAATATATTCAATCTTGTACCAACTTCAGCATGAATAGTACCAATGTGTTCCATACCTAAATCTAAATCACCAAGTGTTCTAGCTAAGGCATTTTGTAAATGAGCCCCATCAGCTGGTGAGGATCTAGGCGTTTCTAAAGCTGTAATTGCATTTTGCACGGTTTCAAAAATATCTTGTCTACTACTCGGTTCCAAAGTGAAAGTGTCGCCAATTGCCGGAGCTCCGCTGATATTAATACTGATCCCATTGAATGAAATATTACCTCCATCCACATAAGTATTTCCTGGCAAACCGACTACTGCACCTAAGCCATCAGTAATCGTATAACCAGGGACACCTGCGCCAAGATCAACTGTAGTTATCGTATAAGTATCAGAAACATAGGAAGCGTTGTCAACAACACTTCCGGCATTAATAATCCCTGTACCGGTGTTGATTAAGCTTTGAGAACTTACAAAATTTTTATTACCGTTTAACATATTTTGAAAAACATCATAACCTGAGTCATTCATTGCCAGTTGGCTACTGGTACTTATCTGAACTTCTCTACTACCTTGGTCTCCATTGTACTCATAACTACCGGAAGGGGATTGAGTAAAAGGCGTGGCATTTATTTTATGACCAGAAAAAAGATAATCACCTGATGAGTTTTTAAAATTCGCTAATCCTACTAATTGCCCCAGTAATTGTTTCATTTCAACAGCTAAGCTATTTCGTTCCCTGTCACCGTAGGTGGCATTACCTCCTGATAAAATTAGTTCCCTAACTCTCTGTAAGATATCAGTGGTGCTTTGCAATGTTGCCTCTTCTATATTTAGATTTGCCGTTGCTATGTCATTATTTGCAATATAGCGTTCCGTTAAAGCAATTTCTTGCTCTAAATTAATTATTGATATTGTTGCGATGGGATCATCAGAAGGAGTTATAACCTTTAAACCTGTTGATATTTGTTTTTGGGTTCTATTAAGGCCATTTTGTTGATCAAGAATAGAGTTTAATCCTGATTGATAAAATTGACTGGTTGAAATCCTCATTATTGCACCTATCCTAATTATTACTCTAATTAATTATCTAACCGCTTGTATTAACGTATCAAACAACAACTGAGCTGTTTGAATAATTTGTGCAGATGCCTGATATGACTGTTGAAATTTAATAAGCTTGGCAGCTTCTTCATCAAGATTAACCCCAACAATAGACTCAACTCGTGCTTCAGTTTGTCGTAGCAAACTCTGGGCAGCTCCTAAACTAATTTTAGCTTCGTATGTTCGGGTACCAACCTCTGAAACCAATAATCCATAACCTTGTTGTAAGGTTGTTGTACCATTGTTAAGTATTTTACTACTTTGTATTTCAGCCATAGCAAGACCGTTAGTATTGTCACCAAGACCTCCATTGTTATAGCCAACAGTAAATTGATCGCCAGCGACCGCGCTGCCAGCAATGGTAATGTCATAGCCATAACCTAAACCAGATAACATAGAATTTTCGACATTGGGATTATAAGCCGATGTTGCTAATGGTGCGCCTAACACCGCTGGAGGTGCACCAGGATCAGCATAAACACTAAACGTATTTGGAGGGTCATTAAAAACAATTCTTATGGGCGGAGATAAAACTCCTGACGTAGTTGTAAATTGACTTGTTGATGTGTCTGTTACATCTGTTGCAGTAATTTCAGCAGATCCCGTATTACCTAGATAGGCTTCAGCTCTTATTGGTGAGGCAACGGCAATTTGTGTGAGATCATTTAAGCCTTTGCTGAATTGATCAACGGCCGGTCTTGTTGGTGTTAGTAAATAATTATCACCTGCCGTGCCATTTGCATTAATATTTAGTGTAAAACCTAAAGAATTACCTGCAGCATTAACCGGTGACCAGGTATCAGGTGGGGCAATTACAGGTGAGGTTATCACCGTATCATCAGTTAAATTGATGAGAGAATAAACGCCTCCCCCACTATGAGTTAACGTATAGTTGTCAACAGAAAGTGAATTAACATCGGTGATCGACATTGAAACTTGAGCGGCACTAACATTATCTGAATTTGCAGCAACTCGACTTAGTTGAGCTGCCGTTGTATTGATATCTGTAAAAAAGTCACCGCCCAAGGCATCATTCTGATCCATGCCTAGTTTATGTTGCTCATTGATACTAGAAGTAAATCCTAGACTAACAAGTCCTAAACGATTAATGGCAGGATTTAATATCTCATTTCGATAATCTAATAAACCACCTAATTTACCACCAACAATAAGATTTGTTACTGGTATTGAAGTACCTGATTGGATGATGGCTAACCTATCGTTAAGGGGATCAGCAGGATCCTTTTCAGCAATCAATTGGTTAGATATTTGACCAATTACTAAGGTTTGTCCATTGCCGATAAATACACTGATTGCACCATCAGTTTGTTCTACAGTTGAGACCTTAGTTAACTTACTGAGTTCTGATATCAGCAACTCTCTCTTATCTAACAAATCATTAGGTAGTGCACCACTAGCGCTAGCGCCGAGTGCTTGGACTATATCTTGGTTAATATCTGCAATAGCTCCACCTAAAGTGGTTATTTGGGCGCTTGCTGAAGCTAATTCACCATTAATACTAATTCGTTGGTTATTTAATTGATTATTAAGGAGTTTAAATCTATCTACCAAAAGATCAGTTTGACTAAATAAGGCCTGTCTTGATGCCGCCGAACCAGGGTCATCAGTGACGGCTTGCATAGCATCGAAAAAGTTTTGAATAGCTGGCGATAGTCCAGTAGTCGGATCGGCAACAATACTATCTATTCTATCGGCTTGAAAAACATAGGTCTCTAAATTGTTAAAGTTAGTGATGGTACTTCTAAGGTCAAGTTGAGCTAAGGAGTCAAAAATTCTTTGAACATTATTAGTAACTATTCCGGTACCAATAAAACTACCACCAAAAAAATTCGGTATGTTGGTTCCAAAATCAACAGTTTGACGACTATAACCTTCGGTATTTACATTGGCTATATTATGTGATGTTGTTGCAATTGCTGCCTGAGAGCCTAAAAGCCCTGAGATACCAATACTTAAAAAATCGCCTGCGCCCATCTTTTATCCCTCCCCTTATTTAGGGTGTCTCCATTAACGCTGTTAAGGCGTTATTGATTGTTGGAGAATTATAAATGTCATTGATCTTATTTGCGTAATTAGGATCGGTTGCATAACCTGCATCCTGTAATTCTTTGGTATAGTTTTCTGGTTTAGATGCAACATCAACTGCTTTTTGATAGCGCGGTTTATCGCTAATAAAATTTACATAATCTTTAAAGCTGTCAGCGTAACTTTCATAAGTTCTAAACTCTGCTTTTTGACGTTTAAAGGCTCCATCCTCAACTTCTAAAGTGTTTATTTCAGTTCGCTGACCTTGCCAAGATTGTGAAGCTTTAATACCAAATAAATTTTTACTAGAACTACCCTGTTCGGTTCGCATCACATGCTTTCCCCAACCCGTTTCTAATGCTGCTTGGGCAATTAACATCTTCGGATCAAGTTGTAAGACTTCGGCTGCTTTTTGGGCATAGGGCCAGAGACTACTGACAAAAGACGTGGGTGATGAAAAGTCTAGTCCTCTTTCACTGTTATTAGATTCAGCTAACTGTTCAGCCGAATTAACTTGCGTTACCTGCTTAGAAATATCTTCGGCATTAGATGTTATGTTACTGGCTATATCTTTTACCTTAGGTTGAGCTTGAGAAGCCTGAATGACAGCTAATATGTCTGAATTATCAGCCTTCACTGGAGTTAGATAATTAGCACGAGTAGCACGTCTTGGATTAAATTCTTTATCCGCTACCTTATCTTTAGATTCTGAACTTTGAACTCCACCTAATTGCTGTACCAAAATATCCGTTAGACCAAGACCTGAAGTGGAACCTAGGTGCAAGGTTAATTGCTCATCATACATGTCCTGATACATGCCTAACTGTGCAGAATCGAGTAAAGGTTCATCAACAATAGCAGCATTGGCTTCTCGCATTGATTTCAACATCATGCCCATAAATATAGATTCAAATTGTTTGGCAGCTTCACGAATCGTCTCAGGACTATCTTTTTTTTCCTTAAGCGCATTTAAACTATTGAAGTCATGGAAGAGTCTCGACGTATCAAACTGCTCTGTACCTGTTGACTGGGGGGTTATCATCTAAATAACAACCAAGTCTGCATGTAGAGCGCCAGCTTCTTTAAGCGCTTCAAGAATTGCCATTAAGTCACCTGGAGCTGTACCTACTGCATTGATCGATTTAACAATATCCTCTAGCAATATTCCTTCACTTAGTATGAACATCCGAGCATTTTCTTGAACAACATCAATTGTTGAATTTGGATTTACTGTAGTCTGACCACCTGGCGAAAATGGTTCAGGTTGACTAACATCAGTATTTTCATTTATCGTTACAATGAGATTGCCATGTGCTACAGCAGCCTGACTTACCCTGACATTTTTGCCCATAACGATAGTGCCGGTTCTAGAATTCACAACGACTTTGGCGCGTCCATCGGCCTCGATAACTTGTAGATTTTCCAGTGTTGCTAAGTACATGACTCTTTGAGAAGCAT
>JBLHLI010000077.1:0-8587 GCA_047618765.1 Enterobacterales bacterium
AAACATCTATCCATCCCAAACTATATAAAATATCTTCAGAGGCACCCTCTTTGACTATGGCCACCCACTCTTTTGCATTAAGAAGATCGCCTAAATCGAGATAAAGTTTAGCAATCTCTATAGCAATTTTTTTACTTTCTCCTAGCTCATAGGATTTTTTGTATTGAATAATTGCTTGATCGACTCTGCCACTGTACTGATTGATCATTGCCACTAAATTATAAGCACCAGGATAAAAAGGATCAGCGCCTACAATTTGGCTGAACACTTCCATGGCTTCTTTATCTCGGCCTAGTTTGATTAAATTTGAGGCTACGTTATAACCTGCAACGGGTGACTTAGGATCAAGAAGCAATGCTTTGCGATGGTATTCCATCATTTTTTCGTTATCATCTAATAGACTGCCATACCACATATTTGCCATTGCGTAACTTGGATTAAGTTCTAGAGCTTTCTCTAATGCAGCTCGAGCCTCATCAATTTTATTTTCAGTCGACATTAAGATTAAACCTTGGGCAGCCCAAGCTAAACCAAGGTTAGGATCAAGCCGAAGGGCTGTATCAGCTGCAACCTGAGCTTTAGCAAGATATTCTTTTCTTGGCTTTCCGGAATACAGTATTAACAAAGTATTCGCTTCAGCCAGGCTTGCATACGCAGTTGCATAACCTGGATCTTCAAATACAGCTTGTGAAAAGTATTGTTCTGCTTCAATGACCGAAGCACTTGTTCTTTTAGCTAATTCGGTACGTCCTCTTGAATAGGCAACCATTGCATCTGTATTCGCTGAATCATGTGCTAATAACTGTTTTCTTTCATCACCTAACAAGGTAATTTTTAATTCTGAAACAACTGCTTCAGTTATTTCATCTTGGATCTTAAATACATCGGTGAATTTTCTATCATAGGTTTCTGACCAAAGATGAGTACCTGTGCGAATATCAATAAGCTGGGCAGTTACACGTATAGTATTATCAATATCATTACGTCTAACACTACCTTCCAAAATAGCGTCAACACCGAGTTCCGCTCCAACTTCCTGGATGTTTCGATTAACGCCTTTATAAGCAAAGGAAGATGTTCTTGCTACAACACGAAGAGATTGAATCTTGGCAAGAACATTGAGAATCTCTTCAGTTAATCCATCTGCAAAATACTCATCTTGCTTGTCTTCACTAAAAGGTACAAAAGGTAATACTGCTATTGATTCGAATTTATACTCTTCTGAAGCTAAGGTACCAGCACTATTGGCATTATTTCCGCTGCCAATTAAGGGACCTTGCAAAAAGAATAAACCAACGGCTGTCGCAATAAGTAAGCCAATAATGAGTAGTTCTGTCTTTTTGCCTATTAAACGCTCATCAGCCTGTTCAATATTTCCATCATCGGATGTGTGAATCTTCATTAACCCTTTAGGAGTTAAGTTATAGATCCAGGACAGAGCAATAACAATAGGAAAACCCACTATAAAGAGCATCAGCAGTGTTCGCATTGCGCCATCAGGAAGATTGAGCGCTGGAGATAAAATATCAGCAATTTGAATAATTGGCCAAGTTGCAACCACATACAAAGTAGCAACGCGAAATACTCTTCTGCGTTTTAATTCCTCAAGTAAAATATGAAACTTGCCAGTCTGAGCCATTACTTTTGTACCTGTATCCTTTGCTTAAACATAACACTAGATACCGTTTAATATTATGAGTTTACATATAAGAGATTCTAGCTTTAAGTATATTGTAAACAACGATGCTGCTTTTAGGTATCTCTATTCGTTGAAATACCGATTTTACGCTACAAAACACCTATATAGACGATCAGAATGGGAAATAGTTTGCATATTCCCCATATTTAGGTAGTTTTACTTGTTATTGCCCTTCAGGTATATCGAGCCATTAATAGTACCAATTTTAATTTTTCCAGAGCCGTTACCCAGTGTCATATTTAACTTTTGCTGATTTGGAAAAATATCTTTCACTTCATCAGATGACATTTTGTTACTAATATCGCCACCTGGTCCAGCATTGATTTTAGCTCTCGCATTAACTGCATCTTTAAAAGACAGGCTAATATCACCATTAACAGTACTAAGACGAAGGCTTCCGGAGTCATTAAGCTGACCGCTAACCTTTATCTCACCCGATACACTTCCTGCATTTAAGTTATCAAAGTTCGACAGTGTTAGATTGACATCACCCGATACTGATTCTGCTCGGACATCGTTACTATCAAAATCGCCGATGATATCACCACTAACTGAATTTAATTTCATTTTTCCTGATGACTTATTAACCGATATATCACCGCTGACAGTCTCCATATGAAGCTTTTTCTGTACTTCGGATATAACAGCCTCACCACTTACTGTTCTAGCATCAATACCACCCTGAATGTTATCAATCATTAAATCTGTTGATACGACATTTACATCAACTCGATTAGTTTTTGGAACATAGATAGTAAGATCAGAACCATCACCTTTATTGATATTTCTTCTAGGCATGATGACATTAATTAATATCACATTTCCCTGAGATTTAAACACTAGTTCCTTTGTAAGATCATCTAACTCACCCGTTAACTTAACCTCATTTTTATCCCAACCGATGATTTTTATATCACCTCGGATGTTATGAATTTCAACAACACCATCGGCACTGGCTTTAATTGTTTCATTAACTTTATCACCGGCAGAAGCTAATCCAGATATTGCTATTAAACTCATAGCTATTAGGCTCTTTTGTAGTGTTAAAAATTTCGACGATGTGTTCATAATTAATCTCCTAAATTGAATCTTGACCCTGGATGGTCACTTGACTAAGTAATTGAATTCCTTTCTGATGCGTCAATATCAAAGCATCTGTCAGAAAAGGGTCATTGGGATTTTCTTTTAATGCATTTCGTATTTCTTGAGTTGCATCATCTATAATTTTCAAATTCTTTTTCAGTACACTTCGAACTTCGGCTGACATTTGCTGATCTTTAGTTGCAAAGTCTGTCAAATAGTTAGCACGAGCAATCAAATAGGGTTTTTCAATTAGGGTCAGAGTAGATTCTTTATCAGTTGATGACATTAGCTGTTGATTAACTGAATAGTTAGTATAACCTGCAAAACTTAAAGACCCTACCGTAATCAACAAACTTGCAGCAAGTGACATAGGCATCCAAGTGCTTTTCCACGAATTAGTTGATGCTTGTTCAGCTTCATGTTGTGGCAAATCTTTAATTCTATTGGCTATACCTGACCAGAGGTCTGTTTCAGGTTCAATCGACTTATTCAGTTCTTGAGCCCTTCTAACAATTGCCTGTTCAGCTATATCTGTAGTTAAATTGTCTTTCATTATAACCACCCCTTGAGGAGTTTTCTTGCCCGGTGTAATTGAGTTTTCGAAGTTCCAACTGCTAGTCCTGTCATTTCGGCTATCTCTGTATGTTTGTAACCTTCGATATCATGGAGTACAAAAATTGCCCTAGCACCTGTTGGTAGATTACTAATTGCCTTTTCCATATCCATAATTTTTCCTGTATCTAATTTATGATCAATGGGACTTTGAGTTTCAGTAATCTCATTAATACTAACTAACTTATGGCGCTTCTTTCTTAATTCACTAAATACAACATTTGATGTTAAACGATATAACCAACTCGAAAAAGAAGATTCCCCTCTAAAGCTATGAATCTTTTGCCAAGCTCTAACAAAGGCTTCTTGAGCAAACTCTTCAGCTAAAGCATTATTACCTGATAGTCGCAAGCATAATGCAAATACTCGCCCAGAATGCAGTCTATATAGCTGTTCAAAGGCGCTAACGTCATTATCTTTGACGCGGCGAATCAGCAATACTTCTTCATTCACATCATGGGAGGCCAAGCTTATATACTCTCTTTTTTGTTTAATCACGAATATCTGCTTTTCCAGTTGCTTTAACTATTAGATGCGCAGATGACTAGGAAGGTTTGCAAAGCCTTGAGATAAATTCAAGGCTTTTTTTCAAAATGATGGATTTAGTTAGAAATTAGCCTCTAGATAGAAGCTCTCTTAAATCGATAAGACCGGCATTGGCTCTTGAAATATACGATGCCATAACCAGTGAATGATTAGCCATTAGTCCAAAACCACTACCATTTAATATCATAGGACTCCAGATCGTTTCCTGGGTTGCATCTAATTCACGAATAATTTGTCTGAGACTTGTAAGAGCATTTTTTTTCTCTAATACTTCGGTAAAGTCTATTTCAATAGCTCTTAAATATTGTGCTAAAGCCCAACTGGCACCTCTAGCTTCATAAAAAACATCATCAATCTCAAACCATGGAGTTTTTACTTTGATATTTGAACCAGAGTTTGTTGATTGAGTCGCAGCACTATCACCAGCCAGATCAGTATTAATTCTCTCTTCGCCAACACTTGCTGAGAGTTTCTGAGAATAAGAACCAAGACGAGTTGAAACTTCTCCTAAGTAATCTCTTAAGTTATCTGCACGAGCATAAAATTGTGATTCTTGATTATTAGAGTTAGATAGTTTTTCAAGATAAGAACGTAGGGCAACAACAGCATCCCTATATTCACCCTCTGGACTGGGTAACATCCAATTACCATGGGCAATATACATTTTAGGTTCTGCAACTTTTAAATCATCTTGTTCAGATGATTGGGATTGAGAGCGAGAAAAGTCATTACGTAAAGCCCGAGTTAAATCACGACTTTGAATCAAAACGCCATACTCAAAGGCTGGCATGTTGTCCATGAATAAACTAGGAGGAGCTATATCATTACCTAAAAATCCGCCTGGTTTATCTAACAATAGCTCAATAACATTGGCCAAAGTATTAACCACGGTATAACCCGTAATTCGGCTCTTACCATCAGCTTCATTTAGCCAAGCTTTATCCGTGTGTATTTCAACACGATCAGGTTCAAAGCTCCAATAAACAGTAATAGCGTAACCGAAAAGGAAAATTAAAATTGTGCTTATTAAAATTAAACGTGGAATACCTGATTTTGCTTCAGGAACAAAACTTCCCCCTGCAGTAGTATCGCTTGCGTTCATGTTTTCTATTGGGGTTTGTTCCATTGTCTGTATTCTCCGGATAAATATAAGGAAGATTATCCATGATTTTACGAATAACTTGAACTTAAATTGACAATATCATGTTGATAGTTGGAAATTAATTAATTAGTGGTTTTTGTTTCAGTATCATTACGACTAAAAATGTTAAACCAAAAAAATATTTCTGCAACAAAACCTACCACCAAAAAAAGAATAACCGCATAGGAAGTAGTAAAAGTTAAAGCTAATGTATAACAAATTAATGCCAGAAATAAGTAACACAATATTCTGTTTCTAGTCAACATTAGTGATAGCTCCAATCTGGCCGTTTAGGTAATATCAGTCCGCCAATGATATACAGTAAGATTGTCGGTGTTGTGAAAAATATTGCTGAAACAATTGTTATTACTCTTACCAGATGTCTATCTGTGTCAAAAAAGTCTGCAAGGCCTGCACAAACACCCAAACATTTTGCTTTACGCTCATTCTTATACAGCTTATCGCGGGATATCACTTTCTCTCGATCATTAAATTTCATGTCCTGCTCCTTATTTGCTCTGTACAATTTGATCGAAGGGCACTGGATGTCCCTTCTGTGTTTTTAATTTAACTTGCTTTCTTAAACTTAACTTTAAGAGAATTAAGCTCTTCTTCAATTTTTTCATCCACAGCTAACTGTTCAATTTGATCACTTAGTGACTGACCTTTGCCTAAATCATAAGATTCAACTTCAGCTTCTAGACGATCCATTTTTTGTTCATATTGCTCAAATTTGTTAAAAGCGACATCAATAGATTCATTGTTCAGTTGACGTTTAACTTTGATTCGAGTCGTAACAGTTTTATGACGTAATTGCATTGCAGCACGACGACTTTTTGCCTCGGTAAGCTTTTCTTGTAGACGACCGATGTCTTCATTAAGTTTTGCTAAAGAGCTTTCTAATTCAACAAGTTCAGTTTCCTGGCTATCAAATGAATTCTGAAGATTTTGTTTTTCCATTAATGCCGCTCGTGCTAAATCTTCACGACCTTTACTAATAGCTAACTCAGCTTTTTCAGTCCAGCGAGTAATGTTGCGAGCAACATCAGTCATATGACGTTTTAATTCTTTCTTCTCTGCAATGGTTTTAACTGAAGAAGTACGAACTTCAACGAGGGTATGTTCCATTTCCTGAATAATCAGTTTCAACATCTTTTCAGGATCTTCTGCTTTATCAAGCATTGAATTTAAGTTTGAATTTACGATGTCTGCAAACCGTGTGAATATTCCCATTTTAAATTTCCTCTCGTTTATTGTCTGCGCTAGCAGATTGACTGTTATGTATCTCTTTAATTTATACTAAGAGCATATACAGATATCGTGCCAGAAAGTTAAATTAACGTTAAGCCATTGAAATTATTATGGAATTATTGTTATTTTGAGAAAAAGAAGGACGTTGAAAAGTTGCTGATTTACGAATCGTTAGTCATTTTAACCAATCTATTTTGAATTATATCATTCTGCTCACGCATCGCTGCAAGAGCATTATCTAGCACCTCTATGCCAGCGTCTCTCTTGTGGCCTTGTTCACTAATAGTACGTCTAAAGTAACGAGAGCCAGGCAATGACTGGAATAACCCGAGAATATGCCGCGTAACTTGCCCAAGTTTTCCACCTGACTTTAAATGTTGCTCAATATAAGGAATAAGAGAACTTATAATATCATCACGTGAGGGTTTATCATGGGAATCTTGGTAAAACTGTTCATCAACGTCTATGAGCATATAGGGATTATGATAAGCCTCTCGACCTATCATTACGCCATCAACATATTTAAGATGCTCTTCACACTCTTCAAGAGTTTTAATACCACCATTAATGATTATCTCTAGCTCTGGAAAGGTTTCTTTGATCTTATACACCCGGTCATAGCAAAGTGGTGGGACATCACGGTTTTGCTTGGGACTTAAACCATCTAGCCAGGCTTTTCTTGCGTGAATAATAAAGACCTTACAGCCCGATTCTTTAACTATCGAAACAAACCGATGCAGTTCGTCAAAAGAATCTAGTCTGTCGATTCCTATTCGTGTTTTTACAGTAATTGGAATTGATACAGCATCAATCATCGCTTTTAAACAATCTCGTACTAGCTCTGGCTCGGCCATCAAGCAAGCACCAAATCTACCCGATTGAACACGATCGCTCGGACAACCTACATTGAGATTAACTTCATCATAACCCCATTGCTCAGCTATTTTTGCACTCTTGGCAAGGTCAGCAGGGTCACTACCACCTAGTTGAAGCGCAACAGGTTGTTCTGAGGGGTCAAAACCAATAAGTCGCTCTCTATCACCATGGATAACTGCACCGGTGGTAACCATTTCTGAATAAAGAACAGTATGTTTACTAATGCAACGCAAAAAATAGCGATCATGTCGATCGGTCCAATCCATCATCGGTGCTACGGAAATTTTACGATCTATGGAATTAGTAGGTTTCATTTAAGGCTTATGTCATTAAAAATCTGAGATAAATTATAATCGACTTTAGTCGACTTAACAAAGTACAACTTACTCTGAACTTAAAAGCGGATAGTTCTCGTCAAGTTTATTAAATTTGATTAAGGCAACTAAATCATTTATGTATTCAGTTCCTCGTTCAGAATATCGTCCTAAACCAGCTGTAAGCTTAGTCGCTGTTATTTCTTTTTCTGTACTTCTTAAATCCTTTCGAATTGTTCTAAATGATTTATAAAGTTTTGAACTATTGAGAAGCTGCATATAATAGTTAACAGAAGCTTGGGGTGTGCTAAATGCTCTAACTTCGTGACCCTGATCTTTACCCCTAGATTTTGGGATAAGACCACAACCTTTTGAAAAACACCAAATGCCAAAGTAATTATTCGCTTGCTTAGCAAACCGTGATGTACCCCAAGCAGACTCATTCGCAGCCTGTGCCAAAACTAAAGCTGCTGGAATTTGATCGACTTTAATAAGAAGGTTATCTATTAACTTTCTAGTATTTGAATCTTTTTGAGGGACAGCTTCTTTATATTTTTTAGCAATACTATTAATCATTATTCTATCTTTTGCAGAAAGCTTTGACTGCTTGCTTAGCTTGAGTAGCAGACTTCTCTCTTTGCTGATCATTATATTTATTGGTCGAACTTGCTCTGACAAATATGAAAAGAACACCTCTTTACGTTCAGATATATTCTTTATATTTGAAAAGTCAGGAATGGATACTCTGACTAAGCTATGCTGTAATATTAAAATGATGATAGCACTGATGATTAATGCTGTTACTACAGGCCAACGTTCTAAATATTTCAAAGCTATTCCTAATTGAAGTTATTGACTAAGATGCACAACCAAGGTTCTAGTACTCGGTTGATGACGATGTTCCCATAAAAATACACCTTGCCATGTTCCGAGACAAAGTCGACCTTCTTGAAATGGAATAGATAAAGTTGTAGCAGTTAGTGCAGCCTTGATATGAGCAGGCATATCATCCGGCCCTTCAAAGGTATGGGTGTAAAGTGAATCATTTTCTATCACTAAACGATT
>JBLHLI010000078.1:0-8555 GCA_047618765.1 Enterobacterales bacterium
TGGCAAGAAGTTGAAGCAAAATTAACTGAGATGTTCGGCGATAAACGCCCCGTATATAGAGGTGAGTTACCAGAAGGTCATGATGGATTTGGTCTAGGGCTTCTTGGTGTAACCGGTGATAATTTTGTCGACGCTGAAACCTATACACGTATTTCATCCGAGACAATGAAACAAGTCAGAGGTACGGTTCAAGCCGATATCTTAAAAGAAGATCAAGCTCAAAATACCTGTATTTTCTCAACGCAATTTGCATTGAAAATGATGGCCGATGTTCAAGAGTCATTTATTAAGCACCAGGTTCGTAATTATTATTCAGTCTCAGTGTCGGGTTATCATATCGCCGAAGCAGGCGCTAATCCCATTACTCAGCTTGCCTTTACCTTGGCAAATGGCTTTACTCTTGTTGAATATTATCTAGCAAGAGGTATGGATATTGATGATTTTGCTCCGAATATGAGCTTCTTCTTCAGTAATGGAATGGACCCTGAATATGCGGTGATTGGCCGTGTTGCTCGACGTATTTGGGCAAGAGCCATGAAGAAACGCTATAATGCGTCTAATCGAAGTCAGCTACTGAAATATCATATTCAAACCTCTGGTCGTTCACTTCATGCTCAAGAAATTCAGTTTAATGACATCCGCACTACCTTGCAGGCACTGTATGCGATATTTGATAATTGTAATTCACTGCATACCAATGCTTACGATGAAGCGATAACAACTCCTACAGAAGAATCTGTGCGTCGAGCTGTTGCTATTCAAATGATTATTAACAAAGAGCTTGGGCTTAATGTTTGTGAAAATCCTTTTCAAGGTTCATTCATTATTGAGAAACTGACTGATATGGTCGAGAGTGCAGTTTACGAAGAATTTGATCGCATCGCTGCTCGTGGTGGTGTATTAAGTGCCATGGATACTATGTATCAGCGTAGTAAAATTCAGGAAGAAAGTATGGAATATGAACATCGTAAGCATGATGGTTCATTGCCTATAATTGGTGTAAATACCTTCTTAAATGACTCGGATAATTCTGACAATCAAGTCTTAGAATTAGTACGTTCTTCTGATAAATCTAAGAATGACCAAATTGATTCAGTTGCAGATTATCAGAAGTTACACAATGACAAGGCTGAGCAGGCGTTAGCTAAATTAATGGCTGTTGCCTGTAGTGGTGATAATATTTTTGAAGAATTGTTAACGACGACTCGTTATTGCTCATTAGGTCAAATATCCCATGCTTTATATCAAGTCGGTGGTGAATATCGCCGTAATATGTAATGAGTGATTTTATCCCAAAGCTAGATTTGGATTAGATATAAAAAAAGGATGTCTATTTTTAGTAGACATCCTTTTTTTAAATAATGAGCTTTAAATAAAGAGCTTAAAATAATGAGCTTAAAATAGTGGAATAGGATTACCATTGACTATAGTTTCACCGTTTAACATTTTAAATTCATAGCCTACTTTAGCGTCTTTTCGTGTTAACAGCTGTTGTTCTACAAAAGCATCAATGGTTGGACCAAGTCCATACTTAACAAATAAATCATTAGGAGCGCTGCCCGTTGAATCCATTTTAATAGCTGAGATTAATGTGTCCATATTCTCAGCTTGAAATTTGTCTTTATCAATGCTCATTGTTAATTCTGAAACAACATCACCTTCATCAACAGTAAAACCTAAGTTATTTATTTTAAGTACAGGATTTTTAGCAAGCAGTTTGGGTACTATGGATTGCAGACTTTCTGCGAGTTTCTCCATAGAAGCTTCAGGGTTAAGTTGCATAGCTGTTTGATAATCCATCATCAGCTTGTTAAATTCTTGCATTGTTTCAATATCGAGGTTTAACATTGATAGGTCAGATACAACATTAGTTAGGCGTTGGTTTGCAGCATTTATTTCAGCAATATTAAAGGTGAAATTTATATTCAATAGTTCTTCCTGAACTTCTGAATCAGCTATTAGAGCTAATTTAGATAAGGTTGCAGATGCACCTGGAATTTCTGACATTATTGATATGTTATCAACGGTTGAACTGAAATTACCAGAATAAATAGCCGTTGGAGAAAACATTTCCCCTTTAACTATTTGTTGATCAGTCTTAAAGTGAAAGGCTGATAATTCAAGACCACCTTTATTTTGTTCTTCTGCCTTTAAGCCTTCCCAATCAAAACTTGCTGTAATATGACCCTGATTGGACAGACCGAATCTGCCGATAGCAGGCATTATATTAACGCTCAAACCCTGTTCATTGATATCTACGGAATCGAGAGTAGCAGAAGCATCAATAGAGCCATCGAAACTAATTCTAGAAGATAGTGCTAATGCTTCTTCAACTTGCTGCCAATCTTCTGGTAATTCAATGGTTTCAACTGAATCCATTAAACCGAGTGCTAACCCATCATGTTTCCAAAGTATTGGACCATGGAATAATGTTTGAGACATCTTAAACTTCGGCATATTGGGTATTTGTGGACCACCCGTTTGTTGATCACCCATAACAACAAGTTCTAGCTCATAACTTGCGGTAGAGGACAACCAGCCTTTGCTATAGGAAACCTTAGTCACTTTAAAATTCGGGTTTTGGTTAAAGTTTGCTAGCATTTTATCGATATGCGCTTCTGCTGTAGAACCAACAAAATAAGGAACACTAAGAAGCCCGATCGCCATAACGATAAGTATCAGTATTTTTTTCATAATCTTTATCCTAGATGAAATGTTAAATTTTAATAGTGAAATTCTAACATATAGCGTTGGGAGGATACATCATTTGAGTTTATTTACTGGGGCTGCCATTGTTTTTCTTTTTCCGCATTATAAAACCACTGATAGCTAATAGAATAATACTAAGAGCTGCTAGATCAGCGAGTAACTTTCCAGACATAGCCAATATTTGACCACTGTGAATATCTTGAGTAAATTTTAAATAGGAAATTTGATGTTGTTGATATGATAAACCTAAACGTTCTTTTAGTTCTGAGTCTTTTAGAACTAAAACATTTATTTTATCAGTCTTATTGCTGATACTAGTACTGTCAATTAATTGAGTTTCTGAGGCTGTAGTTTTAGCTAATTCAAAACTATCAAGATCTAAAATCCATTGTTGCTTATTTGTGCTGAATAATAATTGCTTACTATGATTAGTATACAAAGACGCAGTGTTAATAACTTCTGATAATTGTTCAGATATATTTAAACTTTCTATCATTTGGAAATTAGATGTATATAACAAGATCTGTTTCTGGGTCACCAAAATAAGTTCTGCGTCATTTTCAAATAGATTAATTATTCGTCCGCTATCACTAGCAATAAGAGATAATTGATTATTTATATCATTTAGAAAAACTAATTCACCCGCTTCACAGATAGAGTTGTCATCTCGATTTATGCAATAAATATCTTGAGGTTTTCCAACACCGTACCAGTTCAGTAACCAACTACTTTTTATATAATGTTTTTCTAATTCTAGGGCATCATAATGATTAAGTACTATTCCTGTGATGGCTAGGTTCAACAGAAAAAATGAAGCAGCCAAACCCAGGCGTCGATGCCAGCGGCGAAAAACGCCTTTGTTAACTTTCATGGTCTAACCTCAACATCTAACATTAAAGCAAGCCGAGCAATTTTTTTCATAGCTGTCACAGACATAGTTGCACCGGTTATTCCATCGATATGTTGATCTAATTTTGAATTTGATTTCACACCAATTTGATTAAATTGGTCAGTGAAGGCTTGCATACGAATCTCTCCGCCGCGACTTTCGCGATATTGTAAAACTTTCATTAAGCTGATTCTACGATCAATAATACTAACAGCAAAGGAAATAGGTCGCTCTTTACCAATCTCATCTAGAAACCATAGTGTTTGTTTTAATTTAAGATTTGTCAAATAGCGAAGTCTTAACTTGGAGTAGGGGTGGTCGAGAATTTTGGTTATTTTGACTTGTAACTCATCATCAAGCCATAAGCTTTCTGACTGTAGTAAATTATCAGAATTAGCAGAAGATGAACCTATTGCCATGGCAGTAAATTCATCTTTGCTTAATCCTGTGTTCATGCTACTAGCTAGATATTGTGAACAGCTTAAAATCAAAGATATGCCAACAGCAAATTGCATGCTATTTTTTATCAAACAAATAATCATTATCTTTAGTTGAAAAGCTGTCATTTTATATCTTTATGTCGTCTCTATTATTAAATATCAATTTGACTAATACATGTACCCAACACCGAGATTAAATCCTTTACCGTCACCTGCGCCCGATTGATTTTCAAAATCAAATTTGAACACTACATTTTCATGTGGCCAGTAATTTATTCCAAAATTAGTTTGAGTAATTTCAGTATCGGTATTATTACCTGCAAGGTTATCCCAAACGTTGTAGCGTGCGAAAAATCCCCAACTATCATTTAGACGAAAACTTGGCTCTATATAATAACCATTTTGTTCATTACGTCCGAGAAGTGCAGCTTCGCTTCCATCAATATCCCACTTTGCATATAAAGCTTTTAAACCAAATTTACCTGAATTAATAATGGCATGGGCAGTAATTAATGAAGCACCACTATCGTTAATACCTTGGGTAACATCAGATTGAACCTGATAGGAAGCAGCAAGTTCAACACCTGGGATGGCAGTGTATTTTAATCGAGCAGTATAGGCTAAGCTATCGGCATTAGCTTTAGCGGCCTTTTGACGACCATTTCGAATTGAATAAGAATTACTACCTTCAGTCTCAACATTGAGTCCCGAATGAACAGCGAAATCGGCACTAAGACCTTCATATATTGTTGAGGTAATACCTGCCCCAGCCTCCCACCAAGTAGCAGGAATAATATTTTTTTCGACTGGATTTCGTTCTACACCATAGAAGGTTGGTGGCTCATGAGTTTCATTAATTATGCCCACGGGGACTAGAAAAACACCTGTCTTAAGGCGGTTAGATTCATTCAAATCCATTTCTATATATGCCTGTTCTAATTCAACTTCTCCCGGTTTTCCATCACCCGAAAGGGCATGTTCAATTTCAAGCTCTGAGAAGAAGCGAATTTTATTAGTAAATTCGTGGTTAAAAAACATTACAAAGCGATGAAAATCAATTTGTTCATCATCTTCAATATTGTTGTAATGCAATTCTCCATAACCTCCAATTTTTGATTTACTTTCTTTAGCGGCAACCATAGTACTCTCTACTGCATCAACGGTTGCTTCAACTTTATCATCTGTTTTCTTAACTTGTTTTTGGTTGTTTTCAACCATTAACCTTAGTTGCTCAATTTGAACTTGTTGTTTCTTAATTAAATCCATCAACTCTTGATTGGTTGGCTCTGCAGCATTAATTGCTATAGGCGAAACTAGGCTCCCTATTAAAGTAGCAAGAGATACGGCATGTTTGATGTTCATTTGTAATACCTTAAATTTTAATGTGTTTGATAAAAATGCATAATACGTCCAACACAATCTAAATGCAAATCATTCTCATTTAGATATGCAATAAGATTGTTCTAGGTCAATGAAATTAATGAAAGTTAATAGGAAATTAGATGAAGTTAGTTAAAGTTAGCTGATTTAATTGATATAAGAGGATTTAATAGATTCTAATGAAAGTTAAGAATCTAGTGTGAAATTAGAAAGTTCTATAGTCTTTTCTGAAATCGATAAAACTGAGCCAGTTTCACCCCAATCGCCTAATACGATGCGTTCACATTGTATTTCGTCGATACTGAGGTTATGCCTTGCTTGTCTATGGGTATGGCCGTGAATAAGCAGGGTAACTTGTTTTTGCTGCATAATGCTAAGTACTTCAGAAGGGGTAACATCACTAATTTGTTCAGCTAGTGTTTTTCCACGTTCTTTGGACTGAGAGCGTATATCTTTGGCTATATTTATTCTTTCATTGATCGATAATGAAAGGAATTGCTGCTGCCATTTAGGATCGCGTACTAAGTTTCGAAAAGCTATATATTCTTCGTCTTGAGTACAAAGAGAATCGCCATGCATTAATAATGAAGATTGTCCTGCCAGAACTAAAGAATAGGGATCATTGAGTAACTGTCCACCGGTTGCATTAACGAAGACCTCACCAAGTAGAAAATCTCTATTCCCATGCATAAAATAAAGTTTTCCTCCTTGGGAAGAATACTGTTTAAATGCAGTAATAACTCTTTCTGCTAAAGGATCTAGTGAATCATCGCCGATCCAAGCTTCAAACAAATCACCCAAGACATATAATTCATCTGCCTTGGGAGCAGTTTGTTCCATAAATTGATGAAAAAGCGCTTCAATATGAGGCGCTTGTTCACAGAGATGGAGATCTGAAATAAATAGTTGCAGCATTAGATTACTAAAATGATTAGTCAGATACTTCAGCAGAAGTGATCACAACATCTTCAACAGGTACGTCTTGATGAAATCCACTTGAACCTGTTTCAACAGCTTCAATTGCATCGACAATATCTTGACCAGCAACAACTTTACCAAAAACACAATATCCCCAACCTTGTTCAGTTTCAGAACTGAAGTTTAGAAAGCTATTGTTCTTGGTGTTAATAAAGAATTGGCTGCTTGCTGAATGAGGATCATTGGTACGCGCCATAGCAATAGTATAATGCTCATTTTTCAAACCATTATTGGCTTCATTTTTAATCGATTCATTATTTGATTTTTCAGTCATGCCTGGTTCAAATCCACCTGTTTGGATCATAAAACCTTTAATCACACGATGGAAAATAGTATCGCTGTAATGACCGCTATTAACATACTCAAGAAAGTTGGCTGAAGTTACAGGTGCATTCTCGGTGTCTAGCTCGAGAGTGATATCTCCCATAGATGTTTTAAAAATTATCATTTACTTATCCTTTTTGATTTTGTTTGATTTATCATTAATTTTGTCTGTTTTACTTTTTGCTTTCTCAACTTTATCTTTAAGAACTTTATCTTTAAGAACAGGTTCTATTTCAACTAAAGTAATTGAATTGATGATCACCGGTACGATAGGAGCATTTTCTCCTAAACCGCGTATTGGTTTAGTATCAACTATTTCTATCTCCCTAACAATATCCATACCTGCAATAACCTTTCCAAAAACCGTATAACCTAGTTCACCGGAGGAGGCATCTAATGACTTATTATCGTTAACATTAATGAAGAATTGGCTGGTTGCAGAATCAACGTTACTGGTTCGTGCCATTGCTATTGTGCCGGGTCTATTATTAAGGCCATTATTACTTTCATTTCTAACAGGTGGTCTAGTTTGCCTTCTTACACTATCAACACCGAAACCACCGCCTTGGATCATAAAGCCAGGTATAACACGATGAAAAATGGTTGCATCGTAATCTTTTGTCTTAACATACTTTAGAAAGTTCTTAACAGTTTGAGGTGCTCTTCGATGAAATAACTCAAGCTTTATCTGACCCATAGAAGTATCAATTAGCACTATCGGCTTAGGCGCAGCTTCGATAGTGGAAAAACTTGCGATTAAAATAAAAACACAACAAAAAACTCGAACAAATAAATTCATTAGGCTACTCCAAAGGTTCTTTAACAGTTACAATAGGCGCTATCTTAAAGCTTTTTGAGTATATCCTCAAAGAGAACGTTCATTAATTATGTAAGTGGCACCCAATGTTAACAATTTATAACAATTTGACCCGTAAAAAAGAACTATTTCAACCGATCACAGATAATAAAGTTGGTATGTATGTTTGCGGGATAACCACTTATGATTTTTGCCATGTTGGTCATGGCCGTACTTTTGTCTCCTTTGATGTCATTTCTCGTTACCTAAGGTTTCGTGGGTATGATTTAAACTTCATCCGCAATATTACCGATATTGATGACAATATAATTAATCGTGCCAATGAGAATAATGAAGCTTATGACCAGTTAACCAAACGCTTTATTGCTGAGATGCATACCGATTTTGATGCATTAGGTATTTTAGCACCAGATCATGAACCGAGAGCTACTGATCATATTCCTGAGATAATTACTATTATTGAAACACTGATTGAAAAAGGTGCAGCTTATGTAGTGGGCTCTGATGTCTACTACCGAGTTAGTCAATTTGAAAATTATTGCTGCCTATCAAAGCAAGATGTTGAACAACTTAAAAGTGGCGCACGGGTTGATGTTGATGTTAATAAGGAAGACTCTCTCGATTTTGCACTCTGGAAATCAATGAAACCCAATGAACCCTTTTGGGACTCACCTTGGGGTAAGGGCCGACCTGGTTGGCACATTGAATGTTCGGCTATGTCGATGACAGCTCTGGGTGAGACTTTCGATATTCACGGTGGTGGCTCTGATCTACAGTTTCCACATCATGACAATGAAATAGCTCAAAGTGAAGCTGCTACAGGTAAGCGATATGCTAATACGTGGATCCATACTGGTATGGTTCAAGTTGATAAAGAGAAAATGTCTAAGTCTTTACATAATTTTTTCACTGTCAGAGATGTGCTAGAGCAATATGATGCAGAATCTGTTCGGTTATTTTTAGTCAGTGCTCATTATCGAAGTCAGCTAAATTATAGTACGGATAATATTGATACTGC
>JBLHLI010000079.1:0-8309 GCA_047618765.1 Enterobacterales bacterium
AGTAAAAGTCCTGAAAGCAATAATCCTACCTTTACATTTTTCATTATCTTCTCCAGTTCAATTTTATGTATTTCGAGCAATATCATACATCCATATTTGATTAATCTAATCTGATTTCGATAGGCCGCATGAAATATAAGACGCATTGAATGCAACATCTACAAATTTATGCTTATTAATAGTCAATTAATCTAAGCGCATTTATAAATTAGTGCTAGAATGCGCCCACTTTAAAACCGCACCTTTTTATCACGGAAATCAGTTCAACAATGAATGTAGTTATTGGTCAACGTTGGGTCAGTCATACTGAATCAAATCTGGGGCTAGGTATAGTTACCGAAGTCTCTGGTCGCATTATTACACTTAGCTTCCCTGCTATCGCTGAAACTAGGAATTATGCTCGAGATAATGCCCCCTTAAGTCGCATTCGTTACGCTGTTGGTGACACTGTCACTAATATGGATGAAGAAGAGTTTAAAATAACCGAAGTCCTTGAAGATAGAGGTCTACTAGGTTATTTATCTCTAGATTCTCAAGAGCAAGAGATCGTTTTGCCAGAAATCGATCTGAACTGTTTTGTCCAGCTATCGACCCCACGTCAACGTCTTTTAAGTGGTCAATTTGGTGGTAATAGCGAATTTAGATTAAGAATTGAAACACTTAATCATTTAAATCGATTACAACTTTCAAAGGTTAATGGACTACAAGGTGCTCGCGTTGAATTATTGCCCCATCAGATATACATCGCCAATGAAGTTGCCAAACGCCATGCGCCTCGTGTTTTACTCGCCGATGAAGTTGGTTTAGGTAAAACCATTGAAGCAGGTTTGATACTGCATCAACAAATCCAGACAGGCCAAGCTCAACGTATTTTAATACTGCTACCAGATAGTTTATTACATCAGTGGTTGGTTGAAATGCTGCGACGTTTTAATTTACCTTTTTCTTTGTTTGATAAAACCCGACTTGACGCCATTATGGAGTTTTATTCAAATGATGGCTTTGATGAAGATGAAATAAACGAAGAGTTGGCTGAAAACGAGACTGATAATCCTTTTGATTCCGAGCAACGTATCTTATGTAGCCTCAATGTTATGGTTGCGAATCCACTCTATCAAAAGCAAATACTCGATGCACATTGGGATCTAGTCATTGTCGATGAAGCCCATCATCTGCAGTGGAGCGAACAACAAAGTAGTCCAGAGTATGATTTTATAGAAAAGCTTGCCAACAAATGTGATGGTCTGCTTTTACTCACAGCAACACCAGAACAAGTAGGAGTTGATAGTCATTTTGCCAGACTTAGATTACTCGATGCAGATAGGTTTTATGATTTAGAGAAATTTAAAGAAGAAGAGAAAGGCTTTTTAAAGCTCAATAAAGCCGTTGAAGGTATTCAGCATATTCAGTCAAAATTAGACGAGAATGTTGCTGCAGATCCTAGTCTGGTCAAAGACATTCAAGCAATTCTTCCGCCCAACTTAAACGATGACTTCATTGCTAGTTTAGATGCCAAAGACGGATTGCAATTATTGATCAATAATTTACTTGATCAACATGGTACTGGTCGAGTGTTATTTAGAAATACACGCTCAGCTATCAAAGGTTTTCCAATTAGAGAATTACATGACTACCCTCTTAGTTGTCCTGAAGTTTATGGTGCTTTAAGTGATGGGGTAGATGAAATATCCTCATTACTTCACCCTGAGAGCCAATTGCCAGAAAATGATTGGGTCAACTTAGATCCGAGGGTTGAGTGGCTACAAGTTCTTCTCAAATCTCTAAAAATGAAAAAAGTACTAGTCATCTGCCATCATTCAGATACTGCCCAAGCGCTTGATAAATTTCTTAATCTACGTGCCGGTATTCGTTGTACTTCATTTTATCCCGGCCTTAGTATTATTGAACGAGACCGGGCAGCAGCATATTTTGCAGAGGAAGATGCGGGTGCTCAAGTACTGATATGTTCAGAGATTGGTAGTGAAGGTCGAAACTTTCAGTTCGCCCATCATCTTGTTTTATTTGATTTACCGCTTAACCCAGATCTAATTGAACAACGTATAGGTCGTCTCGATAGAATAGGACAGAAGCATGCTATTCAAATTCACGTACCTTATATACAAAATACTGCCCAAGAAGTAATGTTTAAGTGGTATCACTTAGGTTTAAATTTATTTGAAAGAAGTTGCAGCGCAGGTTTTGCTATCTATGAAAAGTTTGAAAAGCCCTTACTTAAGCAATTAAAAAACTCTGATCAAGAATTAGATACGTTAATTTCACAAACAACCACCTACACCCAAGAAATTCTTCAACAAATGCAGGAAGGTAGAGATCGTCTATTAGAATTAAACTCCTGTAAACCAGAAGTTGCTAATAAGCTTATCGAACAGATTGAGCAGGAAGAAAAAGAGGGTGATCTATCAAACTATATGAAAAAGGTATTTGATGAATTTGGGGTAGATCACGATTATCACTCTGAACACGCTCTTGTCATTAAACCGACTGATCATATGTTAAGTGATCATTTTCCAGGGCTTAATGAAGATGGTAACACTATCGTCTTTGATCGAACCAAAGCCCTTAGTCGTGAAGATATGGAATATATGAGCTGGGAACATCCCATGGTTGTTGAAATTATGGAGTCTATAAGTAGCAGCGAAATTGGTAATGCATCGGTAGCAAAAATATCAATCAAAGCGCTTAAACCTGGTACTTTACTCTTAGAAAGCTGTTTTACTGTAGAAAAAATGGCTCCAAAAGATTTACAACTCGATCGATATCTGCCCATCCAACCACTGAGATTCTTGTTTGATATCAATGGTAAAGATTTAAGCAAGATAGTTAATCATGAAAATCTTAATAAGATGGCCGTTAAATTAAAAATGCGTATTGCCCGCCCTGTTGTAGAACAGGTTCGTGATGAAATAGATAAACTGATCACAATTTCACAAACAGCGGCGGAAGAGTTTTTGCCAGAAATTATTGAGAAAGCACAGCTTGAAATGCAGACAAGTCTTGGAATGGAACTGCAACGTTTGCAATCTTTAAAAGAGGTTAATCCGAATATTCGAGACTTGGAAATTAAATTTTTAGAGCATCAGATTAATGAGTCGTCTAATTATATTAAAAGAGCAAAATTACAGTTGCAGGCGATACGCTTGATTGTAAATAGTTAGAGCCTTTAAACTATTGATTTTATAGAGTTTTGTTGTTTGCAGTTTAACTGCTTAATGACTAACTAAAAATTTTCTGTGAATTTGTGCAATATTTATGCAGATCCACAGTAACGCTTTGCATCAAACTAGTGTATGATGCGCGCCTATTATTTAGATATGCCCCGATTTTATATCAATTTTAATTAAATTAAAGAGTAATGAAATGGTCGATTTAACGAAATACAGAAACATTGGAATTTTTGCCCACGTAGACGCGGGTAAAACAACTACTACAGAAAGAATTCTTAAGCTTACTGGTAAGATCCATAAGACAGGTGAAGTGCATGATGGTGCTGCAACAACTGACTTTATGGAACAGGAGCAGGAACGTGGTATTACTATTCAATCAGCTGCCACTACTTGTGAATGGGACGGTCATCGATTAAACATCATCGACACACCTGGTCACGTTGATTTCACAGTTGAAGTTTACCGTTCATTAAAAGTTCTTGATGGTGGTGTTGGTGTATTTTGTGCTTCTGGTGGTGTTGAACCTCAATCAGAAACTAACTGGCGTTATGCTAACGACTCTAAAGTTGCTCGTATCATCTTTGTAAACAAGATGGATAGAATCGGCGCTGATTACATGCGTGTTGTTGGACAGATTGAAGACGTTCTAGCAGGTCACCCTCTAGTAATGAACTTACCAATTGGTGCTGAAGATGATTTTGTTGGTGTTGTTGATCTTCTAACTCGTAAAGCTTATATCTGGGACGATTCTGGACAGCCAGAAAACTTCACAGTTGAAGATGTTCCAGCAGATATGGTAGATGACGTAGAAAAGTGGCGTGCCGCTCTTATAGAAACGGCTGTAGAACAAGACGATGATATGATGGAAATGTATCTTGAAGGTGAAGAGCCTGCAATTGATGACATCAAACGTTGTATTCGTACTGGTACTAGAAAATTAGACTTCTTCCCTACATTCTGTGGTTCTGCCTTTAAGAACAAAGGTGTACAACCTGTCATGGACGGTGTTGTTGATTATCTTCCTGATCCAGTAGAAGTTAACCCTCAGCCGCTTACCGATGAAGACGGTGAACCAACAGGTGAATTCGCTCTTGTAGATATTAATGAGCCACTTCGTGCTCTTGCATTTAAAATAATGGATGACCGCTTTGGTGCCCTGACATTTGTTAGAATCTACTCTGGCAAACTATCTAAAGGCACAACCATCATGAACTCTTTCACAGGTAAGACTGAAAGAATCGGACGTATGGTTGAAATGCACGCTGACTCTCGTGAAGAAATCCACGATGCTCAAGCCGGTGATATTATTGCTATTGTTGGAATGAAAAATGTTCAAACCGGTCACACTTTATGTGATCCGAATCATCCTTCAATTCTAGAACCTATGATTTTTCCTGAACCAGTAATCTCTATTTCTGTAACACCGAAAGATAAAGGTTCTGTTGAGAAGATGGGTATCGCTATTGGTAAAATGATTGCTGAAGATCCTTCCTTTAAAGTTGAAACTGATGATGATTCAGGCGAAACGATTATAAAAGGAATGGGCGAACTGCATCTTGACATTAAAGTCGATATTCTTAAGCGTACTTATGGTGTTGACCTCGCAGTTGGTAAGCCTCAAGTTGCATATCGTGAAACAATCACGAAAGTCACAGATGATAGTTACACCCATAAGAAACAATCTGGTGGTTCTGGACAGTTTGGTAAAATTGATTATGTTATTGAGCCTTCTGAACAAAATGCAGGTTTTGTATTTGAATCTAAAGTTGTTGGTGGTAACGTTCCAAAAGAATTCTTACCAGCCATTGAAAAAGGCTTCAAGGGCATGTTGACTGAAGGTGTTCTAGCTGGATACCCTGTACTAGATGTTAAATTAACAGTATACGATGGTGCTTTCCACGCTGTTGACTCCTCTGCTATCGCATTTGAATTAGCTGCTAGAGGTGCTTACCGTCAATCAATGACTAAAGCGGGTCCTCAAATACTTGAGCCTGTGATGAAAGTTGATGTATTTACTCCTGATGATCACGTTGGTGATGTTATTGGTGACCTTAACCGTCGTCGTGGCATGATCAAGTCTCAAGATGCTGGTCCAACAGGTGTTCGTATTAAAGCTGACGTTCCTCTTTCTGAGATGTTTGGTTATATCGGTTCATTACGTACAATGACTTCTGGTCGTGGTCAATTCTCTATGGAATTTGCACATTATAGTGCTTGTCCAAATAGTGTTGCTGAAACGGTTATCGCTGAAGCACGTGAGCGTAAAGCTAATAAGTAAGATCTAGTTATTGAGCTAGTTTTTTCTAGCTTACAATTAGTTCCAAGCTTAATAAAAACCCTGATTAACTGATGTTAATCAGGGTTTTTTATTGTTAAATATTTACCAATCGATACAGGTTCTAAGATAAACTACTGTTTCTATGTATTGAGAGTTGCTAAGAGTTTGATTTCGATGATTCCTAAAAAGAACAATAAAATTTGTATGCAGTGCCTTTTAATGCGTGTAATGATCGTTGTATTTTGTGTCATTGCCATAGCCTTTTTGTTAATCTCTTCCTAAGACATAAATAAATAAGTACAAAAGTACTATTAAAAATACCTAACTATGAAATTACCTTCACACTTACCGTCACAATTATTAAAACTAATTAATAATAAATCATTATTGTTTTTTATATTTACTGGAATGACGTCAACACTGCTCTGGCTGCTTGGCGAACCTACCTTAAACGTCTTAATGTATCATCGGTCTGGAATCGCTTCAGGAGAGTTGTGGAGAGTACTTAGCGGTCATATTGTGCATAGTAATGGATGGCATTTACTTTTAAATCTAGCCAGTTTATTAATGATTGGTCTGCTATTTTCACAACATCTAACGCGACTATTCTGGTTACTCGTCTTTACACTAAGCGGCTTGATGATCAGTGCTTGTTATTTTTGGATAGCTCCAGAATATGAGTATTACGTAGGACTCAGTGCAGTCTTGTACGCTGTTATTATTATTGGAGCTTTACTCGATATCAAAGAGCAGCCTCTTATTGCTGTCATCGTTTTGGTTGTTGTTACGGCAAGAGTTATCTGGCAACAATATAGTGGAAGCATGGATTCATTAGCTGAGCTTATTGAAGATCGCGTTGCAATAGAGTCGCATTTATTCGGTATATGCACCGGATATGTAATCGGTTTAACTCTAATGTTAAGACAGCGTTATTTATCTAGGTAATAACGCTTTAAACAATTCTCAAGTGCAAGATGCCAATCGGTTAATTCAACATTAAATGTTTCTTTCAAGGCAGCGCAATTTAACACTGAATAAGGTGGTCTAACTGCAGCTGTCGGATATTGTGCTGAGGATATCGCTGATAAATCTTTAATCTTTAAGGGTTCCTTAAGTCCAGCTAACTCGAAGATAGCTTTAGCAAAACCATACCAGCTAGTTTGACCTGAGGCTGTCAGATGATAAATTCCACGATTAGCACTCACATATTCAGGTTCTTTTATATAACGCTTACATAAGAGCAAGGTTGCTTGAGCAATATCATTACTACAACTTGGCGAGCCTACTTGATCATCTACAACGGCTAAAGCTTCTCTTTCTTTTGCAAGTCGTAACATAGTCAGCAAAAAGTTAGTACCACGCTCTCCATAAACCCAACTTGTTCTTAAAATTAAACTCGGACAGGAAGCCATTTGAATCGCTTTTTCTCCTGCTAATTTACTTCTACCATAAACACTAAGGGGATTAGTTGCTGCCGACTCTAGCCAAGGAGTATTTTGAGCACCATCAAAGACAAAGTCCGTTGAGTAATGAATTAATAAACTATTTATTTTAGAACATTCATCGGCTAAAGCCGCTGGCAAATCTGTATTGAGCTTAAAGGCAATATCTATTTCTGATTCTGCTTTATCAACAGCGGTATAAGCGATAGCATTAATAACAATATCTGGTTTTGCTTCATTAAATAGAGTTGTTAGAGCGCTATTATCAAGAGGATCCATAATTATATCAGCCGCACTTCTACCAGCGGTAATAACCGTGCCTAATGCTGTAGCTTGCCTAGCAAGTTCATAACCTATTTGTCCTGAAGGACCTAAAATTAATATGCGCAACTGTTAATCTCCGTAAACATCTTTTTCCTGATCAAGAGTCTACACTATTTCAATTAAAAATGGCGCCAATTGGCGCCAAATTGTTCTCTAGATAGTATTTCATTTACAGTCGTTAAAGCTTCAGCTTATGACGATTTTTTTCTATCGTCGCAGGTCCAATTCCTTTAACTTCTAAGAGTTGCTCAACTGATTTAAAAGCACCATTCATGTCGCGATATTTAACGATGACCTGAGCTTTTTTGATACCAACACCGGTCATAACATCTGCGAGTTCTTCTGCTGATGCCTGATTAATATTGACAGTTAAAATAGCTAGTTGATTAACAGATTCACCTTTTTCAGCTGCAAAGGCTTGAACTGTAAATAATGTACTAATTGGTAGGGATAATATGAAAGCAAAAATTAATGGGGTAACTAAACGAAACATAATAACTTCCTCCTTGAGGATAAATAGAAGACAAATAATTGCATCCGTGCAATTAAGATAAGACTAAAAGATTAATCTTGCTTTGCCAACCATGAATCGATTGAATCCGTAATATCGCACATCGCTTTCAGAGGATTACTAGCCTTTGTTATAGGTCTGCCTATCACTAAGTAATCTGAACCTGCTGTGAGGGCATCATCAGGGGTCATAATGCGTTTCTGGTCGCCTGCATCGCTTCCCTTTGGTCTAATTCCCGGTGTAACTAATAAGAAGTCATTACCCATTTTACTACGAATAGCTTTAGCTTCTAACGCTGAACAGACAACACCGTCAAGACCACTAGACTTTGCTAATTCAGCTAACATCAAAACTCTCTCTTCAATTGAGGTTGTAATACCCGTTTCAATCAGATCATCAGTGCTCATACTTGTTAGAACAGTAACACCGGTCAGTAAAGGAGCATCTGTACCAAATTGTTGTAGTTCATTCATTGCAGCTTCCATCATTTTACGACCGCCACTGGTATGGACATTTAGCATCCAAACACCTAGATCTGCTGCTGCTGCACAAGCCTTAGCCACAGTATT
>JBLHLI010000080.1:0-8305 GCA_047618765.1 Enterobacterales bacterium
ATCAATGTTGATAAATTTAATTTAGATTTAGGTGACTAACCTTTATTCTTTTATTTAAGTTTCAGAAATATCGACCCAATATTAAGCGCCTTCTCGGCGCTTTTTTGTTATTCGTCGTAAAAATATAACCATCCAACGCTAATCGTATTAATTTTGTAACAATCTCCAAACTATCTCCTCTGTTTATTAGTACAATCGTAAAGCTCGATTTTTACTTATTCTCGATAATGGCAATAGATAAGCCATTAATTGAATACTGACAAACTAGTAGTAAAAAGAATCTTCTAATTTGTTTAACTATGCTAAATTGTTATTGTGACAATTATTCTAAACACTAAAAGGAACATACTATGAACAAGAAATTATTAATTGGTAGCGCTATCGCAACGGCTCTTACATTTGCTGCGGCAACTTCTTCTGTAACTCTTGCTGGTGATAAGAAAGCGGAAAAATGCTACGGTGTTGCTAAAGCTGGTCAAAATGATTGTAAAGCAGGCGCAGGAACTTCTTGTGCTGGTACATCAACTTCTGACGCTCAAGGCGATGCTTGGATATATGTTGCTAAAGGTACTTGTGAAAAATTAGTTGGCGGAAGCTTAACTGAAAAGTAAGTTTTGATGAATTACACCCAGCATTTGCCCAGTCCGATTCCTGCTAAAGCCGGAGTTGGACTGAAGCCAGAACATTATCAAGAGATTATAGAAACTAAGCCAGATATTGGATGGTTTGAGATAATACCTGAAAACTATATGGCTGAAGGTGGAGCTGTGCATCAATATATGCATCAGATCAGAGAGAATTATCCTTTATCAATTCATGGTATTGGGCTTTCACTGGGTTCTGAGGAAGGTGTCTGTAGTGATCAATTAGCGGCATTAAAAAAGCTGATTGATCGCTATCAACCTGCTTTGATTTCTGAACATTTATCCTGGTCTAAACAAGGAGGTATTGCTCTCAATGATCTACTACCTATACCTTATACGGAAGAGGCGATAGATGTTTTTACTAGAAACATTGACCAAACACAGAATTTTTTACAACGTCAAATCATGATCGAAAATCCATCAAGTTACTTTCAACTTGATTATTCAACGTATAGTGAATGGGATTTTTTAGTAACTCTTGCAAAACGAAGTGGCGCTAAGATTTTGCTAGACATTAATAATATTTATGTCAGTGCTTTCAATCATGGTTTTGATGCAAAGCAATATATAAAAAGTATCCCTAAAGAGTTAGTGGGTGAATTACATTTAGCTGGCCACTCAGTTCAAGAAATGCAAGGTGGAACTGTTTTAATAGACGACCACGGCTCGAAAGTTATTTCCCAAGTGTGGCATCTTTATGAATATGCTCTTGACCATCTCGGCAATCGCCCCACCTTAATTGAGTGGGATGCTAATATCCCTAACTGGGACGTTCTTTTTGGACAAGCAAAAATCGCAGATCAAATGATTTTAGAAAACAGTTCAGTTTTTGCTTAACTGAATTAACCAAAATACTAAACAATCATCGTATAATTTAGGGAGAGTTAATGTCAGAGCCAACTCTTAGTGAGTACCAAAAGCAATTCGCAGATGATTTGTTATCAGAGCAACTAATTTTTGATGAGTCACATAATGTGCTTAATCATATTGTGCCAATGTTTAATAACCCTGAAGTAGATGGTTCTGCAAGTCTCGAAGCGATGGAACGTTTTACTATCTATCGAAATAATGTCATTTTATCACTTATCACGGCTATGGCTGAAACTTACCCGGTGGTTAAAAGGCTATTAGGTGACGAATTTTTTAATGCAATGGCTAAAGAGTTTGTGAGAAAAAATCCTCCCCAAAAACCGTCATTACTCTTTTACGGCGAAGATTTTATTGAATTCATTCGACATTTTCCAGCCTGTAGTGAAATGCCCTATTTGGCTGATGTGGCAAAGCTCGAATGGAGCAATGTAAGAACTTTTCATGCAGCCGATGAGGAGTTACTTGATAATAATATCTTAGGGACTGTTGCTCCAGAATCATTGGCTGAGGTTTCATTCACCATGCAACCCTCTGTGCGGTTAATGAGTTCAGACTGGCCTGTGGATACTATTTGGGAAGAAAATTTAAAAGACCAAGTAGCAACACTTAATTTAGACGAGTTTGCTCCGAACAAATTATTGATATATCGCCATCAATTTAAAGTGCAAGTGGTTAATTTACAAATTGATTGCTACCATTTTTTATATGCTTTTAAAGAAGGCAAAGATATCGCTAATGCTTGGGAATATACTGTCACTCAACAACAGCTAGAGGGTAGGGAAGAACTTGATGACAATGAACTATCAGGCATGCTTGGTTATCTCTTGAGTTTGGGATTATTTTCAGGTGCAAATCTACCCGGATAACAATTTATATTAAAGTATTTACTTTTAATTGTAGAAACACGAATTTAAACAAACATTTAAGGAAAGACATGATTAACAAAATAATTCAACTTGCTAATAAGCCTCTCAGTTTATTAAAGCTACTACCAGAAGATGTGATTGCCCTTACTGCAAGATTTGCCATAGCCTCTGTATTCTGGAGATCGGCACAAACTAAAATAAATGGCTGGGACTTTTTAGGCCAATCTTGGCAATTTTTTAACTTAAATAGTTCAACGCTAATGTTGTTCGAATATGAGTATGATTTACCTTTTATTGCTCCAGAATTAGCTGCCTATCTTGCAACGTTTGCAGAATTTTTTGTCTCCATAGCAATATTTCTTGGCTTCATGACGCGTTTCTCTGCCTTAGCATTTTTGGGAATGACCGCAACGATTCAATTTATGGTTTATCCTGATGCCTGGCCAACGCATATTTTATGGGTGGCTATTCTGCTTTATATCGTCAAGCATGGGCCTGGGAAAGTTTCATTAGATAATATGATAGTCGGTAGAAGCTAAGTCTATAATCGAGTAGGCCTTGTTCTTGAGCCAAGAATTTAGACTAAGTGCCTACTCTTCTTTATCACGTACGATATCCAGCATATCAGAGAAAATACGTGAACCAGGCACCTTCTTGTCTTTTAGCTGCCGATAAATATTAAAGACCATAGCACTTGAGCCACTGAGGTAGATATCATAATCTTTTAGGTTATGAATATTGCGGAAAACAGCTTCGTGAACCATACCCTTCTCACCAGACCAAGCACTGACAGGATTATTAATAACCGGCACAAAATTAAAATTGTCATGCTCAGCCGCCCATTTTATAAGTGAGTCGTACAGATATATTTCATCCCGTTCATTAGCACCCCAATACAAATAAATAGGCCTACAATCATTGCTCGCTAGGAGTGTTTTAATGATGGCATGGCTATGCGCAAACCCAGTACCACCTGAGATAAATAAAATAGGGCTAGTACCAGAGCACTTATCAATAGTGCAGCTACCTGATGGCAACTTTACACTGATATGCTTTTCAGTTTTTAATCGCTGTAACACTTGAGCGGTAAAATCATTATCAGGTATGTCTTTGATGTGCATTTCAAGCGTACGACCATCACCTAAAGCAGATGCAATTGAATATGGGCGGGCGTCATCTTTCGCCATATTGATGAATAAATATTGGCCAGCCTTGTAATCAAACACTTTTCCAACAGGTGCTTCTAAAATTACTCGATAGATATCCGAGCTAATTTTTTGACATTGAATTATCGTACAATCATATAGTTGTTCAGTCATCACAATCGCCTAATTTAAAATTCCAAGTTGTTCCCAAATACTGTCGATTTTAGCTACAACAGCAGGAGATTGTTCTATAGTTGTTCCCCATTCTCTATCGGTTTCACCTGGCCATTTATTGGTAGCATCGATACCCATCTTAGAGCCAAGTCCGGAAACTGGAGAAGCAAAATCAAGATAGTCGATGGGTGTATTTTCTACCATCATTACATCACGAATAGGATCGACACGAGTGGTGATTGCCCATATAACTTCTTTCCAATCTCGAGCATCAACATCATCGTCAGTTACAACAATAAATTTAGTATACATAAATTGACGCAAATAAGACCAAATACCCATCATTATCCGTCTTGCATGACCTGGATATTGTTTTTTGATAGTAACAACCGCCATTCGATAGGAACAGCCTTCAGGTGGTAAATAAAAATCAACAATCTCTGGATATTGCTTTTGCAAAATGGGCACAAAAACCTCGTTCAAGGCTTCACCTAAAATTGCTGGTTCATCGGGAGGTCGTCCAGTGTATGTACTATGATAAATAGGATTTTCGCGACTGGTAATTCGTTCAACAGTGAAGACGGGAAAGCTATCAACTTCATTGTAATAACCCGTATGATCACCATAAGGACCTTCTTTCGCAACTTCGTCAGGATGGATAACGCCTTCAAGTATTATTTCAGCGCTGGCAGGCACCATTAATTCACTACCAAGAGCCTTAACTAATTCAGTCTTATTGCCTCTAAGTAGGCCTGCAAATGCATATTCCGAAATAGTATCAGGTATAGGGGTTACAGCAGCGAGAATCGTAGCAGGATCCGTTCCAAGAGCCACGGCTACTGGGAAAGGTTCACCGGGGTTTGATTTCTGCCACTCACGGAAATCAAGGGCGCCACCACGATGGGACAACCAACGCATGATCAGCTTGTTTTTACTGAGACACTGCATCCGATAGATGCCTAGATTTTGGCGTTCTTTCGTCGGGCCTTTGGTAGTTACAAGACCCCAAGTAATTAGGGGAGCCACATCGCCAGGCCAACAGGTTTGAATCGGTAGCTTTGTTAAATCGACCTCTTCTCCTGCAGTAACTATTTTTTGACAGGGCGCTTTTTTAAGTATTTTAGGTGCCATATTTAATACTTGTTTAAATACGGGGATTTTCTCCCAAGCATCTTTTAGGCCTTTGGGTGGCTCGGGTTCTTTGAGATAAGCCAGTAGCTTACCTACATCCCTTAATGCAGACACAGAGTCTTGACCCATGCCAAGGGCTACTCTTTTAGTTGTACCAAAGAGATTGGTTAAAACAGGAATATCAGAACCTTTAGGGTTTTCAAAAAGCAGTGCAGGGCCATTAGCTCTAAGGGTTCTATCAGATATTTCGGTCATCTCCAGATTAGGATCGACCTCTTGAGTAATTCTTTTTAATTCACCCCTGGACTCAAGATGTTCTATGAAGTCTCGTAGATCCTTGTAATGCATGGATACTCTCGCTTATTTAGAGGCTTTTTTTAAACGCTTATTTGCGTTTCTGTTTCATAGACTCGAAAAACTCCTGATTTGTTTTCGTTAACGAAAGCTTATCAATGATGAATTCCATTGCATCAATTTCATTCATAGGATGCATGATTTTTCGTAGAATCCACATTTTTTGAAGTTCTAATTCAGTCGTCATCAGGTCTTCACGACGGGTTCCAGACATATTAAAGTTAATTGCAGGATAAACACGTTTCTCGGCAATTTTTCTATCAAGACGTAATTCGTGATTACCTGTACCTTTAAATTCTTCGAAAATAACTTCGTCCATTTTCGAGCCGGTATCAACTAGAGCAGTTGCAATAATAGTTAAACTGCCACCTTCTTCAAGTTTACGAGCAGCACCAAAGAAGCGCTTTGGTTTGTGGAGAGCATTGGCATCAACACCACCGGTTAGTACTTTACCCGATGAAGGAATAACAGTGTTATAAGCACGTGCGAGACGGGTAATCGAATCAAGAAGGATCACTACATCTTTTTTGTGTTCGGCTAAACGTTTAGCTTTTTCAATGACCATTTCAGCAACCTGGACGTGACGGCTTGCTGGTTCGTCAAAGGTAGAAGCCACAACTTCGCCTCTAACGGTACGGCGCATTTCTGTTACTTCCTCGGGACGTTCGTCGATGAGTAATACTAACAGCACACATTCAGGATGATTATAAGATATTGATTGGGCGATATTCTGAAGAATGACGGTTTTACCTGCTTTAGGAGGTGAAACAATTAAGCCACGCTGCCCTTTGCCGATAGGGGCACATAAGTCCACGATACGTCCTGTGATGTCTTCAGTTGAACCGTTACCACGTTCTAGCGTGATACGTTCGTTTGGATGTAGTGGCGTTAAGTTTTCAAATAAAACTTTATTACGAGAGTTTTCAGGTGAATCGAAGTTGATATCTTCAACTCTTAATAGTGCAAAGTAACGCTCACCATCTTTAGGTGGACGAATCTTTCCTGAAATAGTATCACCAGTTCTGAGATTAAAGCGCCTAATTTGACTAGGACTAACATAAATATCATCGGGGCCTGCTAAGTATGAAGCATCGGCGGAACGTAAAAAGCCAAAGCCATCGGGAAGTATTTCTAAAACACCACTGCCGAATATATCCTCCCCACCTTTTGAGTGCTTCTTTAAGATAGAGAAGATAATGTCTTGTTTACGAGCACGGGCCATATTTTCGATGCCCATGGATTCAGCTAGAGCGACTAGCTCGGTTGCAGATTTTTGCTTGAGTTCAGTTAGATTCATTTTAGTAGGAGTTTCTGTTGCAGATAGTGAAAGTTATACGGAGTTTCATTGTCATGGAAATACAGTCATCATTTTATTTAAATAATTGCAGTAAATCTTTGTTAGTAAATAATAGACAGAGAGCACCGTGAGTATTTGGAATATAGATTAAATTTTTGTTAATTTTTTTAGAATTTTATAGCATCAATTGGTGAATTGATGTTTGTATAAGCCTAAAGGTAGCATTGAATATTAAAAACGTCCAGTTTTTATGCTTCAACTACTCAAATTACCTACTAATAAGGTAATGAAAGCTAAGGAATATATAAGAAAACCCAGAATGACTCTTTAATATTAAGAGGTTCTGGGTCTTGAAAATTATAGATTTGCATCAATAAATTCGATTAGTTGACCTTTCGATAACGCGCCTACTTTGGTAGCTGCAGCAGAACCATTTTTGAAAATCATTAATGTAGGAATACCTCTAATACCATATTGTGGAGGTGTACCTGAATTTTCATCGATGTTGAGTTTGCTTACTTTAAGTTTGCCTTGGTAATCTACAGCAATCTCATCAAGTAGTGGAGCAATCATTTTACAAGGACCACACCATTCAGCCCAATAATCAACTAAGACTGGTAAGTCTGATTGAAGGACTTCTTGCTCAAAACTATCATCACTTAAATGAACAATTTGCTCACTCATTAGTATTTTTCCCTATTATTGTTTAAAAAACGTTTAGAAAACGTATAAATATCAGTTGTAATGTCCAAAAATTGATCATTAATCAACGAATAGTGCTATTTGATTACAAAGGACGCTGCAATGCAAGTCTAAAGCATGTAGACTTCTGCAAATGAAATCAGCTCACTTAACAAATACCCGTTTCTCAGATCTGGGGATGGAAGATATACTTTTCAAGGCCCTATCTGAATCCGGCTTCGAATACTGTACTCCAATACAAGAAAAATCCCTGCCTTTATTATTAGATGGGAAGGATGTTGCCGGCCAAGCTCAAACAGGAACTGGTAAAACCCTCGCTTTTTTAATTGGAATCTTTAATGACTTATTAACTCTCGATGCAATTGAGGGTAGGCGACTTAATGAGCCACGCTCTATTATTCTTGCTCCAACAAGAGAGTTAGCAGTTCAGATTCATAAAGAAGCAGAAATGCTTAATAAGTATTCTAAGTTTCGCATTGGATTAGTTTTTGGAGGTACTGGTTACCAAAGTCAAAAAGATTACCTAGAAAAGGGTGTCGATATCTTGATTGGTACAACAGGACGCATCATTGATTATTTCAAACAGGGTGCCTTTGGCTTAGAAGCGATAGATTCTGTTGTGCTGGATGAAGCCGATAGAATGTTTGATCTTGGTTTCATTAAAGATATTCGTTATCTATTTAGACGCATGCCTAATGGTGACGACCGATTGAATATGCTTTTTTCTGCAACTTTGTCGCACCGAGTTATGGAACTTGCTTATGATCATATGAATAGTCCAATTCAGGTGACCATAGAACCTGAGAAGGTGACGGTTGATCTGATCAGTGAACAACTTTTTTATCCTAGTAATGAAGAAAAGATACCTTTACTCCTAGGCCTCATGGCAAGAGATAATCCAGAGCGGTCTATCGTATTCACTAATACAAAACGTGAAGCAGAAAAAGTCTGGGGTTACTTAAATACCAATGGATTTGATGCTGGTATTTTAACGGGAGATATTCCTCAGCCAAAACGACTAAGGCTTTTGGATGAGTTAGCTAATAGTCAGATTGAAGTATTGATTGCAACGGATGTTGCAGCCAGAGGCTTGCATATACCGGCAGTCAGCCATGTTTATAA
>JBLHLI010000081.1:0-8303 GCA_047618765.1 Enterobacterales bacterium
AGGCATATTTGACTTTCAAAAGAGACTAGATTGATAATGACAATTATAACTTATGGCTAATCATTAATAGAGAATAAAAGAGAATAAAAATGGATAATAAAGCAATTTTAAATTCAATAGAGGCACACACTGAGAAGACATCTTTGACTCAGAACTTTTATATGGATAAGGATATTTACGAGCGAGATATATCAGAAATTTATCTGAAAAGTTGGCTGTATGCAGGACATAGCAGTGAAATTCCCGCTGTAGGTGATTGGTTTTTATTTGAAATGGCAGGAGAATCTGTAGTTATCATTCGCAGTGCTGAAGATGAAATTAATGCATTCTTAAATGTATGTCGTCATCGAGGCTCTAAAATTTGTTTAGAGCAAAAAGGCAATAATAAAATTCTAGTCTGTCCATATCATTCTTGGGGTTATGGACTTGATGGTCATCTTCGTGGTGCTCCTTATATGAAGGAGGATTTTGATAAAACTAAAATTTCACTTAAGAAAATAAAAACGGAAATATTGGAAGGATTAATCTACGTTAATTTTGCCGACGAACCTGCATCTTTTGCACCAATCAAAAATGCCATGACGGAATGTTTAAGGCCTTACAGACTAGACAAAGCTAAGGTCGTTCATAAAGAAATTTATCCTATTATTGGAAACTGGAAATTAGCTGTTGAAAATTATACAGAATGCTATCACTGTTCGCCTGCACATCCTGAATACAGCCGTGGTCACAGTTTAGCGAAACCTGATGTTGCATCGACTGAGTTAATGGAAAAAGTAATGAGTAGAGCAGAAGAATGCGGTCTCAGTGACAAGGAGTTAACTCGTTACTATCTTGATGCAGAAGGTTTTGGTGCAGATTATGCCTATACACGCTATCCACTCTGGCGCGGTCATATTACTGGCAGTGATGATGGTAAACCTGTTGCTCCTTTAATGGGTGACATTAAAGACTATGATGGTGGTACTACCGACTTTCAAGTTGGTCCAGTTTGTTTTGCTTTGGCCTATTGTGATCATGTGGTTATATATAATTTCACACCTACTGGCATTGACACATCTGAGTGTGTGATTAGTTGGTTGGTAAATGGTGATGCAGTAGAAGGAAAAGATTACAATTTAGAGCGCCTTCGTTGGTTATGGGATGTTACCACTATTGCTGATAAAAGGATCATCGAAAACAATGCAAAAGGTGTTAGCTCTCGATATTATATACCGGGTCCATTATCAGCAATGGAAGATTTTACCTGGTCTTTTATATCCTGGTATCTCCAAGCAATTAAACCATCTGAAGAAGAACTCGCTCCCTAAATTTTAGGTTAATTCACCCTCTCTTATAACACTAAGTAATGAATGTGAGTTCATTACTTAGTGTTATTTAAAGGGGGGAGGTATTAACTTAAATTAAAACCAAACTTGTTATATATCTAGGAAATAAATATGACTATTGAATCTAAACCAAGCAGTTATTGTTTAGTAACTTCATGCCCTGATGATCTGGGTATTGTTGCTGCCGTCACTCAATTTGTAGCAGATTTAGGTGGGTCATTGATTGAATCAAATCATCATACGGATCCCGTAGAAAAATGGTTTTTCATGCGTAATGTACTCTCAACAGAGCACCTTACGGTTACCCTAGAAGAATTCACAGAACACTTTTTGAAAGTTGCTGAAAAGTTTAAAATGAAATGGCATGTACGTGATCTTCAAAAGCGTCAGAAAGTGGTTATGCTTGCCAGTCATGCCTCTCATTGTTTAGCTGACTTACTTCATCGTTGGCACAGTGGTGAGTTAAATTGTGATATTCCCTGTGTCATTTCAAATCATGAAAATTTACGAAGTATGGTTGAATGGCATGGAATTCCTTTTCACTATGTGCCGGTGCCAAAAGAAAATAAGCAACAAGCTTTTGATAAAATGAATGCCATTATTGAAAGACATAATGCCGATACCATTGTATTAGCGCGTTATATGCAGATCCTTCCACCCAATTTGTGTTCCCAGTATAAAGGCCAGTTAATTAATATTCATCACAGCTTTTTGCCTTCATTTATTGGTTCAAATCCTTATGCCAAAGCCTTTGATAGGGGGGTTAAACTAATTGGTGCAACCAGCCATTATGTCACTGAAGATTTAGATGAAGGTCCAATCATTGAACAGGATGTGATTCGTGTTAACCATAGTTGCTCGAAAGATGACATGGTACGTCTTGGCAAAGATGTTGAGAAATCAGTGCTTGCCAGAGGCTTACGCTATCATCTTGAAGATAGAGTTATTGTTCGAGGCAATAAGGCTGTTGTTTTCTAAGGTTAAATTCTACAGCTGAAGAGATTTAATTTCTATGTATTCAGCCATGCCTTCATCACCCCATTCACGGCCATTACCTGACTGTTTATAACCACCAAAAGGGGCGTCATAATTAAAGTCTCCACCATTGATATAGCATTGACCGGCTCTTAGGCGTCTGGCAATGGCAATTGCGGATTCTTTGTCTTTTGCATAAACGCCTGAAGATAAACCAAAATCGCTATCATTGGCTATTTCTACAGCCTCATTAATAGTCGAATAAGGTATCATTGACAGCACAGGGCCGAAGATTTCTTCCTGAGCGATAATCATTTTATTATTGACATCAGCAAATATTGTCGGACGGACGTAAGCCCCTGAAGTCAGTCCCTCTGGCATATCAATACCGCCAGTGACTAGTCTGGCACCTTCATTTATACCTTTTTCTATATAGTCTAGAACTGTTTGTCTTTGAGACTGTGACGACATAGGTCCGATATAACTATCAGGCTCAGTCGGATCACCAACTTTCAATGACTCAGCATAATCTTTTGCCAGTTGGATAGCCTCGTCATAGCAGGATTGTGGAACTAACATCCGGGTGAGGGCTGTACAGGTTTGGCCGGTATTAACCATGACATCTTCGAGACCATAGGCAATAGCTTCTTTTAGATTAGCGTCTTCAGTAATAATGAAAGCTGACTTACCGCCTAATTCCTGACAAACACGTTTGACTGTAGGTGCGGCGGCTTGGGCTATTTTTATCCCAGCTCCTGTTGAACCAGTGAAAGACACCATATCAACATCTGGATGTGAACACAGTTTTTCTCCTATTTCGCGACCAGCACCGTGTACTAGATTAAACACACCTGCTGGGAGGCCTGCAGCTTCAATTGCTTCGGCCAATATGAAGGCATGACTGGGCGTTTGACTGGCAGCCTTTACCACCATAGTGCAACCAGCGGCCAAAGCTGGTGCGACTTTACCGATCATCTGCGATAAAGGATAATTCCAAGGGTTGATAAAGGCACAAACACCAACAGCTTCTTTAAGTACAAGGGAATTATTTATTTCTTCAACTTCATCCATTTGAGCACAACGCTCAGCATATCCTGCGCAGGCGCTTATTGGACCACTGACTTGATAATCATCTGCAAGTGATACTGGTATGCCTAATTCTTCTACCATGGTTAGTTGCAAGTCTGCACTGCGATTTTGCATTTCTCTAGATATCGCTCGTAAATATTCAGCTCTAATATCAGAAGGTGTTGTAGACCATGACTCAAAGGCTTGGCGAGCAGCTTTAACAGCATTATCTACATCGATGGTATTACCATAGGGTACGCTGGCTACAGCTTTTTCAGTTGCAGGATTGATTACATCATATGTTTCAGTACCATTTGGTGAATCCCACTGACCATTAATATATAACTTATCGTATATTCTCATTGTAATAATCCTATGATTTAGCAGTAATCAATTTATATTTTTGGTAGTGAGCAATAAAGTAATTACTCTCTTATTAACAGGTGAACCCAATTCCTAGCTTATCTAAAAACTTCAACCATAAACCTCTTTTACCGTGATTTTTATCAGCTTTTATTAGAGCGAGTTGAGTCAATTTCACGCCTATCCAACGAAAAGGTTCAGGAAACCAAGGTAAGGCTTTACTGGTTACAAATTTCATATTAATGACATCACTAGGCTGGTAGCCCAATAGTTCAATACCAATGCGTGCCCCAAAGCGTGAAGCTCCAACTCCATGGCCTGTATAGCCAACCGACCAAGCTAGCCGACCGTTATAAGCTACGCCTGGCACCATACAAAATCGGGTTGAAGTTGCGATTATCCCACCCCATTTATTTGAAAACTTAATGTCATCTAATTGTGGAAACATCTTAAAGAATTCTTTTGCAAGCTGTTCATATCGTTCTGGTGCATCCATCAATTTTATATCGATGCCATTGTTGAAATAATAGCGAACTGCTCCACCACCACCCCAAGTAATACGATTATCTTTGGTTAAGCGAAAGTAGTGAAACATATTAGTATAATCACCAATCGCATGACGAGATTTATTACCCCAATGTATTTTATCAAGTTGTTGTGGGTTTAATGGTTCAGTTGAAATTTGATAGTCCCAAACAGGTATCACTGAGCGACGAATCTTACCTATACTACTTGTGAAGGCATTGGTCGCCATCAATACTTTATCACTAATGATCTCAGCATTTTCACAGATGCTTTTCATTTGATTTTTGCCCACAGGCTTTACTGTAACCAGCTTAGTGCCTTCAAAAATTCGAACACCTAACTGATTAAGTAATACATCCTTTAAACCCCAACATAAACGTCCTGGATCAATGACACCATCTTGGCCACCTTGATTCCATAAACCACCAAAGAAGGTCGGGGAGTTGACCTGTTCTCGCACTTGTTCTTGATCAAACCAAACGACATCTTCACCGTCTTCCTTAGATTCGAGATATTCATCATGTAAACGTTCAGCAGAAACTAGGTCAAGGGCAACTTGCATCTCTCCTGTTTGTTCGTATCGAGCATCGATATTATAGCGCTCAAGTGTTTCAAGAAACTCTTTCATATTCTGAATACCAAGTTTCTCCAACTGCTCGGTTTCACCTGGAAACTGAGCTTCCATGTTTGTTTCACCATGGGCAACACTTGTACTTAGAAAACCGCCACAGCGACCAGAAGCACCATCACCGACAAAAGTTTGTTCAATAATAATTATATCAATATCTGGTTTTCGTTCTTTGGCTTGCATTGCTGCCCAAAGCCCAGTGAAACCACCACCAATTATCAGTAACTCACAACTTTCATTGGTGGATAATGCCGGTAGTTGTTCTGGCATAATAGCGGGATCATGCCAAAGTGGACGAGCGACAGCATCTTTCAATGCTTCAAGGTGTTTTTGCATAAATAATCTCTATTTATTTGTTAATTTGTGTGGTTATTTAGCTTTAATAATTGAATGAAAATTATACAGCAGTCACTGTAAATATATAAGACGATTCGCTACCCCATAAGGGGAGGGTAAATATAAGCATTCTGGGCATCACATCAAAAGTTCTTTTGCAAAAATTGTGGTTCAAAGCCCCCTGGTAAGAAATTAATAATGGTTTTAGAATTCATCAAGAAGTTTGTAATACATCATACCCAACGCCATACCAGGCCTTCGAAGTAATTTTCCACCAGGGATTGACCAATGAGGAATTTTTGTAAAAATATCAAATCGTTCAGGTTTCCCGTCTATCATTTCAGCGATGGCTCTACTCATAATGTGTGTTGGTGCAACACCATGGCCGGAATAAGCTTGAACATAAAAAACATTATCAGCTAGTCGACCCATCTGCGGCATTCGGTTCATACCAATGCCCATTTGACCGCTCCAGGCATAATCAACATCAATATCTTCAAGTTGTGGAAATACCTTTAACATTTTTTTTCTCATTACACCTTTCAGGTCGGTGGGTTCCATTCCTGTGTAGTTTGATAAACCACCAAACAATAGTCGTTTATCAGCTGATAGCCTAAAATAATCAAGGGCAGTTCGAGTATCACAAACAGCTATATCTGCTGGCATTACCTGCTTGGCTAAATCATCTGACAGAGCAGCCGTTGCAATTACAGATGTACTAGAGGGTAGAATTTTCTTGGACATTTTTGGTACCAAATCGCCCATATAGGCATTACCACCTAGAACTAAGTATTTAGCATTAACTGAGCCATTGTCCGTCGAAACGTTTACTCTTTCTCCATGTTTTATAGCTATTACTCTCGATTGTTCATAAATTTCAACACCCAGGTTTGCAGCTGCTTCAGCTTCTCCAATACATAAATTTAAAGGGTGGATATGTCCGTTACCAGTTGCGTTCAGTAAGCCACCAATATATTTGTCGGAGCCAACATAGTGTTTAATTTCATTGGCATCAAGGATTTGAAGTTTATGGGGGTTTCCAACTTTTTCAGCATGAGCTTGCCAATCTTGAAAATCCTTCATGTGACGAGGTTTTATTGCAACGTCGCAATATCCCCACTTTAAATCACAGTTTATGTTGTATTTAGCCACTCTTTCTCGAATTATTTCACCGGCTTCAAAACCCATTTCATAGACTGTTTTAACACCGTTCTTACCAATACTTTTTTCAAAAGTCTCAGGATCTTTACTTCCAATACCTCCAATCACCTGCCCACCATTACGTCCTGTAGCTCCCCATGCAATTCGATTAGCTTCCAGTAAAACTACAGCATAACCTCTTTCGGCTAGTTCCAGAGCTGTATTGACACCACTAAATCCACCACCAACAACCACAACGTCAGTTTTAATAGTGGATTCGAGTTTAGGGTAATTGGTTTTTTGATTTGCTGTAGCTGCATAATAAGATGCAGTATGTTCACGACTTTCTAAAGAATGCTTTAATCCAAACATTAACGTTCTCCAATGAAAATTATAAATGACACAACTTAGTAGCTGTATTTGATAAATTTAACCTAAAAGGAAGTTAGTGTTCAGGATCGTCATCTTCGCTTCTGAAGAAGTTTTGCCAGATAGCGGCTGTTCTCGCAAAATGAGACCAGGCGATATAAATTATAATTGATATGATATTAATTTTTTTCATTCAATAAATTATAGTTGATTCAAAAGTAATAAGAAATGGCAGCGTTTAAATAGGTATTAAAACCATTAACACTTTAGGGTTAGTGACATTATGATAAAGATACCCATACACTGATTTCTTAATACCAAGAGGAACTTCCATGCTTAAAACATTAGACAGAAACGTTAACACGGCAGATATTGTAAAGGTATTAATGACAGAAGGTGGGGTAATTGTTGCCAATCAAATTGATGACCATCTCATTGACAATATAAAAACAGAATTACGTCCACATTTTGATCATCAGGGGGAGCAATTTCAAAATGATTTTAATGGTTATAAAACATTGAGATTATCAGCTCTTCTAGCTTTATCACCTGCCGCAGCTAACTTGATTATTCATCCAAGAATTCTGGAAGTTGCTGATGCAATTCTACTTCCACATTGTGAAAATTACCGATTAGGTAGCTCAACAGCGATTGAAATTTATCCCGGCGAGGCTGCTCAAGAATTACATCAAGATGATAATTGTTATCCATATAAAATACCTGAAGTTGAATATCAGATTAGTGCTATGTGTGCTCTAGATGATTTTACTCTTGAAAATGGTGCTACTCGCGTGTTACCAGGCTGTAAAGATATCGAAGGTTTATCAAAAGAGCGTGAAAGTGAAGTTGTTCAGGCTGTCATGTCTAAAGGCTCCGTGCTTTATTACCTTGGAACTACCATCCATGGAGGAGGGGCGAATCATTCAAAACTCCCACGTTCAGGTTTAATCACAACCTACAGTTTAGGTTGGTTACGTCAGGAAGAAAATCAATATTTATCAGTACCAAAGAAAATAGCTGATAGTTATCCAGAACAAATTCGTAGATTAATGGGTTATCAGTCACATGGTGATATCTTAGGAGTCTATCCCGATGATCCTGATGGTCACTGGTTTGATGCTTAGTCAGTAATGAAAAATATAGGAATAGAAATGTCAGGGAAAAAAATAATTACACTGAATCCTTTTCCAACGGACTTTGGCAAAACTTTGGATGAGCTTGAAGCTTCCATGTTTGACTCAACAATTCCTGCCCAACATACTCATATGTTTTTTGAGAATGATGATCTAGGATTATATATTGGCCTTTGGGATACCATGGATATGGTTGAGAAAGCGGGTCCTTATGGTTGTGATGAATTTATGTGGTTATTAGATGGGCAATGTGAAATCAAAGCCAGTTCAAGTGCTAAAAGTGACTTAGTCAAAAAGGGTGAAGCTTTTGTCATTCCTAAAGGCTTCGATTGTCAGTGGATACAAAAAGGCTATTTAAGGAAATATTTTGTTATTTCAGAAAAGCCTGACGAGATTATACCGGAGTCTCCAACCTATGACGGCATCATTAAACCAGGG